>JASFEP010000048.1:0-16655 GCA_050124775.1 Candidatus Aminicenantota bacterium | reverse complement strand
TGAGGTTGTTGAGCACTTGATTGATCTTTACGGCATCGATATTCATAGTAGGGATCTGTTCGTTCTGGGCAAGCGACAATTCGATCTGTTTTTTTGCCGCCAGCGGTTGGTTCATGTGTATATTGTTTATAACTAGGGCATTCAACTCACTCGGGTTGAGCTCCAGTTTTAGCTTCCCGGATTCTATGGTGGAATAATCGAGATAACTATCGACGAGTTGTTGCATATTCTCGCTGTGCGATTTGATGATGGTGAGGAATTCCACCTGTTCTTCGTTGAGAGCTGCAGAGGCATCCTCTAGCAAGAATTGGCTGTACAGGCGGATCATCCAGATGGGGTTTCTGAGATCATGAGCGGCCGTCCCTAGGAATTGGTTTTTAAGCTCGTTTAGCCGCTGGAGTTCCACGTTCTGTTTGGCCGATTCCCGCTGAAGGTTAGATAGCTCGTTGTAGAGACGGGAGAGTTCGTCCCAGTATAAATCTTCGACACCGGTCTTAGACTGCAAAGACCTTGAACGAGCTCCGGCAAAGCCTCCCACGCCTTTTTTGTCACTGATTTCGATCTGTGTTAGTTTCTCCATAAGCTGGAGCGCAGATGTATTGTTGAGCGCACCCACGATGAGTAATTTATTCTCTTCAACAGATCCATAGAAATGCAGGGTCGTGGTTTTTCCGCCGAGAGTAACGTTCAGCTCCCAGTCAGAAGCGAGGCGATTTCTTCGGATATCGAGCAGAAAACTCAGGGCCTTTCCCATGCTTTCACGGTCGACGATCGCGGGGAAGAGCGAATCCCGTTCGATGAACTCCGCACCGCTCAGGCTGTTTGCGATCACCTCCACTATTTTTCCTGTTTCTTCACAGACAAAAGCGACTCCCCCGGATATATTTTTCGGATGCATGGTCCGTCCCTCTACTCTTTATCCACAAGCTGCTTGGCCAAAAAAACGGCCTCCTCGGCGTTCGCTGCATATCCGTCAGCTCCCACCTGTTTCCAGAGATTATTGGAGGCGTTAAGGGCATGACCGCCCACGATGATCTTGACTCCACCGTCAGAATCCGCAGCTCTGATCTTCGCGATTGTCTCTTGGAGCAAACTCTGGTGGAATGGCATTGTGGCTGACAGGGCCAAAATATGCGGATGGGTGTTTTCTATAGCTTGAATGATACTGGCTGCCGGCGTGTTGGCGCCCATGTAGTAGGTATCCCATCCCTCGATCTCGAAAAAATCCGCCACCATCCGGATACCGATCTCGTGCAATTCGCTGTTGACACAAGCGGCCACAAGGCCTCGGCCGATCTTCTCAGTCGCGAAGATTCGAGGATAGAGTTGCGACATGATGAGCTGTGTGGCCGCTGAGCTGTAGTGTTCCTGGGCCACGGAGATTTTGTTCATACACCACAACCTCCCTATCTCGTACTGAGACCTCTGAAAGACCTCGAGGTATATGTCTTTGATGTTCGTACCTTTTTCGACCGCATCCAGGATCAAGCGGCTGGCCGTGTGTTTTTCTCCTGCCAGGAGTGCGTCCAGATATTTTTTTGTCAGAGCATAAAGAGGGGCAGATTCCTCGAGATGGGAAGGGGCCGCACTGCTCGGTTTTTGCGTTTGCGTCAGACCCTCTTCGATATGGGCATCTGCGATCGCAAAAAGGTCTTCGGGCAGGGAATCTTCCAGGGATGTGCGCAGGCATTCCAGTGTTACTCTGACCGTATCGTCCGGAAATCCCAGCCCTGCAAAAAGCTGCTGCATCCATTCTGCATATTTTGCGAACACCGATACATCCTGGCCCAAGATGGATTCTGTGAGATAGGAGAAATGGTAATGGACGTCTCTGAGGCTCAATTCGCGGCCGCGCTCTCCGAATTTTATCCAAAAATTCGGCTGCCGCTCATACTGGTTGTCGACGACTGCCTCTGCCAGGACCTGTTGGTGTTTGCGAATGATTGCGCTCGCTTTTTTGTGAAGTTCGCTCATCCTTTGACCATCCCGTTTTGCGAATGATCCCTTTCATTCATACTCAGCCTGTGAATTATTATTCGCTCTTTGAAGAAATATTTTACCATAACCGATGTGATTTCTATAATCGCGATTCGGGAGCCACTTCCAAAACCAAGATGGCAAGGAACCCAGTGCATATTGTGCGTTCGCAATTGTATGCCAATGAAAACCCTGAGAAGGGTGAGAGGGCATGGAACATCTCCCTTGAGGAGATGTGAGAAAAGCCCCCGCGACCGAGCGGAGTTACCTCGGTGGAGAAGCCGATACGGAATTTCATTTCCGAAACATCCACTGGGATACTCGCAACATCATTTGTTACGGTTTCGGAGGTGTCCCCTTCGTTTATGAAAGGATGCTTTCCGCGTTTGACAATTTCAGAGGAAATTCATATTGTATAGAGGGTTCGATCTCTAAGAGTTGGGAAAATGATAAGAGTTTTGATCGCAGACGATTTTCCTGTAGTCCGTGAGGGTCTGAAAAAAATATTCGAACGCACCCGAAGCGTAGTTGTCGGGGGCGAGGCACAGAATGGACAGGAGGTGCTGGACCAGGTGGAGGCAAAAGATTTTGATGTCGTGCTTCTCGATATCACCATGCCCAACACAAACTGGCTGGAGTTATTGAAAGACCTCAAAAGCCGAAAACCCCAGTTGCCCGTCATCATACTCAGCATGCACCGGGGGGAGGAGTATGTGACCAGGGCCTTCCGGGCAGGGGCCTCCGGTTATCTCACCAAAGAGAGCATGATGGATGAGCTGGTTCAGGCCGTTGAAAAAGTATCCCGAGGGGGAAAGTATGTGTCCCCTTCCATTGCAGATACGCTCGTCTCTCTTTTTGACGCAGGAGCCGAGCTCCCGCCTCACAAGTTGCTCTCCGACAGGGAGTATGAGGTGATGAGTTTGCTAGTCAGAGGAAAAAAAGCCAAGGAGATCGCCAACGAACTTTTCCTCAGTCCGAATACTGTCAATACCTACCGTTCCCGAATCCTGGAAAAGACCAGAACAAAAAACATCGCCGAACTGGTCCGTTATGCGATGAAAAATAAGCTTTTAGATTAAAGTCTACATCGACCCGCGGGTGTTGTCACCTATTTAACCACACGCTTCGTACAAAAACCCACACACCGAAACATCTTTTGACCACAAGAAAAACACGGATTCTGCGATTTTTTCTCCTTTTGCACCATGATAATCTTTGATGCATCGGATGAAGAAGAGACGAAAAAATCGTATGAAACGAAAAAATAAACACGGGGATAGGATGAGAATAACCATTCTTCCCAATATTCCCAAAGGAGGGATTCTATGAAAAAGAATCACTTTGCTATTGTTTTAGTTTTTGCCCTGGTTGCTTTTGGGGCGACACACACAAGCGCCAAGATGGCTGAAAAGACCATCGTCGAGACGGCTGTTGCCGCAGGCTCTTTCAACACACTTGTGACCGCAGTCAAAGCCGCAGGCCTTGTGGAAACACTCTCGGGCGAAGGACCATTCACCGTATTCGCTCCCACCGATGATGCTTTTGCAAAGCTCCCCGAGGGCACCGTCGAAGCATTGCTCCAGGACAAAGAGAAGCTCTCGGCGATTTTGACATACCATGTTGTAGCCGGCAATGTTATGGCCAAGGATGTGGTGAACTTGACATCCGCCAAAACCGTTAACGGGCAGTCATTAACCATTAAGGTTGAAGATGGAACCGTTATGGTCGATGGGGCAAAAGTCGTCAAAACAGACATCGTTTGTTCCAATGGTGTGATCCACGTTATCGATGCCGTTGTCCTGCCCAAGTAGAAGTTGAATGATCGCTATCACGACCGGGGTTTATCCCGGTCGTGATAGCAAGCTGGTCACGATAAGGTCAAGTAAATGAGGACGATCATGGAGACGATCCTGGAGTTGAGACAGTTCAAAACTCTGAGGAAAGCCATAAAATCTACAGGTTTGCAGAAGTTACTTGATGGTGCCGGCCCTTTCACTATGTTTGCCCCGACCGATGAGGCATTCGCTCGACTCTATGCCGATATCCTCGATGTTCTGTTCAGAGATTCCATCAAGCTTTCCGATGTCCTCACCCATCATGTGGTCCCTGAATCTATCACCATGGAGGACGCAGTGAGTCGGACATCGATCGAATCCAAAAACGGACAGACGCTCGAGTTCTCTCTGGATAAAAAAACGATGCATGTGGATCGAGCCCGGGTGATCGAAGGGGACATAGTGTGTTCGAACGGAATCGTCCACATCATCGATGCGGTTTTGATACCCCGAAAATATAAGACTAAAGTCCAATTGACATGAGAATCACCCAGGGTTAATTTAGTGGAGTATTTTGTAGCGCACAAAAGGGGACTCGGCGGAAAATACAGGCGTATGCCTTTGACATAAATAAAAGAGAACATTAAATCCATAGGAGGGAATTCAATGAAAAAAGCGTTATTTGTTTTGACGGCAGCATTGTTCGTTTTTGCGATGCTTCCCGCTAGTTCTATTGCCCAGCATGCCGATATCTACGTGGTCCACGGCATTCCTGGGTCGGACCTGGGGCTGGACCCCGAGCTTCCGGTGGACATTTCGGTCAACGGAGCCTGTGCGATCACGGGTTTCAAATTCATGGATGTGGCCGGACCTCTTCCATTCGAGCCCGGCGAGTATAACATCCAGATCAGCGTGGCCAATGCCGACAATCCTTGCAGCAATGACCCCGTTATCGAGGCCGATGTGCTGATCAGGGCCGGTGAAAACGCCACCATCATCGCCCATCTCACGGAAGAGGGTGGAATCACCGCAAGCAAGTTGGTGAATGATGTGTCTCCGACGGGAAACCAGAAGGGACGTGTGACCATTCATCATATGGCTGCAGCACCCATCGTCGACGCTGAATTCAACAGAGCCGACGCTGGCAAGCGCCCGGTCATGAACAAAGCCGGCAATTTCACCAACGGCGACAGAGCCTCATTCGAGGTGAGAGCAGGAAAATGGAATCTCACGCTCGCGCCCTGGAATACCGGCACAGTTGTCTTCACCAATCTCAAGAACGTGAATATCAACCGCTTGTATTTGATTTATGCCGTCGGAAATATTTCCACTGGCACTTTCACGCTGATCAAACAGACGCTCAAAACTAAAGGCAGATAATACGAATCATCAGCGGCGCATGAGCCGCGTACAAAAGACAACTTCTCGGGCCTGGCCTTCACAGAGCACGAAAACACTCGATGAAGGTCAGGCCCTTTTTTATTCCTGTTTCCGAATTTTCCCCCTCCGATATGATCTCATAATTTTTTCCACCTTACAATTGCGCACACTCAATCCCGCTTGGGATTCCTTGCCATCAGGATTTCGAGGATACTTGTCCGAAAAATGGAAATCGTTGACAAGCAATTCTGTATTTTTAATAATGGAGTGTCTATCCAAAAAGAGCAAGGAGTGGTGGAATGAAAAATTCGAAATTTGACATTCTATTCAGGCGTTTGACATTTTTAGCTGTGTTCCTATTGATTTGCGGTTTGGTCCAGATCTCTGCGCAACAGCCGCAGAAGAAACCGCTGGATTGGGGGGAACCCGATTCCTGTACGAGCATCATGGTCGGGCGGCTGGCATCCGCAGACGGATCGGTTATGACAGCCCATTCCTGTGACGGCAATTACCGGACATGGGTAAATATCGTGCCCGCAAAGAAGCACCCCAAAGGGGCGAAAACAAAGATTTACCACGGTTTTCTCCACACCGAAACCCCCTGGGATATGCGGAGAGTGACTGAAGCCGGGGAGATCCCGCAGGTGGAAGCGACCTACGCCTATTTCAATACAGCTTATCCCTGCATGAACGAAAAACAATTGGCCATCGGGGAGACAACTTTTGGGGGAAAACGCGAATTATACAACAGCGAAGGACTCTTCCTGATCGAAAACCTTCAGAGGATCGTCCTGGAACGATGCACCACAGCCAGGGAGGCTATAAAGCTTATCGGCGAGCTGGTTAAGGAATACGGGTATTGCGATCGGGGCGAGTGCCTCACCTTTGCCGACCCGAAGGAGGTCTGGCAGTTCGAGATCATGGGCGCAGGACCCCTTGAGATCGGAGCGGTATGGGCCGCACAAAGGATTCCCGACGATCATGTCGGTATCTCTGCGAATATCCCAAGGATAGGGGAAATCGACCTGGACAACCCGGATTATTTTATGGCCTCGGATAACGTGTACTCCCTCGCCGAAGAGATGGGATGGTGGGATTCTGCAAGCGGAGAGCCCTTTAAATTCTGGAAGGCCTACAGCGGCCGCAGGCCTTTTTCCCACAGAGAGTATTTTGTGCTCAGCCGGATGGCCCCCTCCCTTAACCTGGATATGAACGCCGATGAGCTTCCCTTTTCCGTAAAACCTGACAAAAAAGTATCCATCAGGGATATGATGGCCTTTTACAGGCAGACCTACGAGGGAACGGACATGGATATGACTGCCAATCTGATGGTCAAAAAGCGCGGGAGCGAAGAGATGGTCAAGAGTCCGGTCGCAAACCCCTGGATGTCACGGGATATGTGGACACTGCTCAACACCATAAAGCCCGGGTCTGTTCCGCGTTTCCGGACGATCGCCATCTCCGCCTGTTCCTACTCGCAGATCATCCAGTGCAGAGATTGGCTGCCCGCGCCCATCGGCGGAATTGCATGGTTTTCGTTCGACAATCCCGGTCAGAGCCCGCGAATCCCGGTTTTTGCAGGCACGACAGAACTTCCGCCCAGCTTCGAAAGATGCGGCCAGCACCGATTCCGGATGGATTCAGCCGACTGGGCCTTCAGACGGGCAAATCGGCTGGCCACAGTGAAATGGGAACTGGCCAGACCTTTCGTCGAAGATGCCGTCAAAGAGTTCGAGGATAAAGCCTTTGTCGAGCTTCCCGATTTGGAAAAGAGGGCTCTGGAGATTTACAAGAGCGAAGGCTCCGATCCGGATTCTAAGAAGCTCCGCAAATATCTGACACAATACACGAACGACTTTGCCCGAGCCACCATCCAGAAATGGCTCGAGCTGGGTGATCACTTCTGGACCATGTTCCGCTTCGGCTTCTAAAATAAGAAAAAGGGGACAGGCTGCTTTTTACAGGGGTAATTAAAAAAGTAGCCTGTCCCCCTTTTTTTGTCTGCTCGGGGAACAAACTCTCCAACAACATCCTCATCCAGATCGGTCGAATAGGTCTTTGCAGAATAATCAAATAATGTGGGAATAAAATGCGTCTAATAAGAGTCTAACCAGTTGAAATAGAAAATGCGGAGATAAAAAATTCTAAAGGAGAAAAAAATGAGAAAAACACTGACAGTATTTTCCATATTTGCGGTTGTTGGCCTTTTTACCGTTGAAAGTTTTGCGCAACCCATTCAAGGAAGGAGAAACGGACGGGTTCGGATGAATCAGGCCCCTTCTCGTATACTCAGGGTGCTCAAAGCCAATCAAGAGGAACTGAAGGTCACGGAAGATCAGCTTAAAGCCATCGAAGAAATGACGTATTCATTCGAAGAAAAAAAGATTGAAGCGAGGAGCGAGGCGAGCAAACAGCGGTTGGAATTACGGAAACTCATGAATGACCGAGAAAACTTGGATTATGGACAATTGAAGATGGCGCTCACCAAAGCTTCCGAACACAGACATAAAATGCTGATCGACGGATTAAAACTGAAAGATGAGATCGGAAAGATCCTCACACCCGAACAGAAAGAGGCTCTTAAGACCATGCGGCAAGAGAGGTTCAAAGACAGAAGGGAAGCCGTCAGGGAGGGCGCAAGAAGTCGACGGATACAAAGACCTCCTTTGAAGAGACAGCGGATTAAAGAAAACTTCTAAAATCCCAATCCCCAGGGTCAGCCCCGATTTTCACCTATTTCGGGGCTGATCTTTTTTTCCCCTGACGCCAACTTGTAGGCGAATCAGAAGGCCGATATGAATCATATCCGGCGAAATGCTAAAATAATAAGCAATGGCAAGAGAGAGGAGTTCAAATGAATTTTAAGATTAAGAAAAAAGTGCGACCTTTGAATATTAAGAAGTATCTGATCGCTGGTGCCGTCGGAATATTGGTGCTGTTCTGCGTCGGATGTGAGGAACAAAAACTCAATTCCAACTGGCTCGATCGCGAGATCATCATCGATGCCAAAAGCGACGATTGGCTGGATACACTGTATTATTTCGAGAGCGAGATGGTTTCGCTCGGTTTCTTCAATGATGAGAGTCATCTCTATGTCTGTATGCTCGCTGAACATCCGATGCTTCAGGCACAGGTCGTGGGTCAGGGGTTTACGCTATGGTTCGACCCTGTTGGCGGCAAGGAAAAAGTCTTCGGTATTAAATTTCCTATCGGTATGCAGGGAACGCGTGAGCAAATGGCTTTTATGCGTACTCAAGAAAACGAGCTTGACCGGGACAAAATGCGGAAGGCCTTTGAAAAATCCCTTGCCGATTTGGAAGTCCTGGGACCCAGGGATGTGAAAAAACTGATCCCAGTGGAAGAAGCGAAGGGCATTGAGGTAAAAGTTAGGAATGAGACCGGTTTGTTTGTCTATGAGCTCAGGGTTCCGCTCAAACCCGATGAAGAACATCCTTTTGCGATAGGAACCGACGCCGGAAATGCCATCGGAATCGGACTGGAAATCCCCGAAATAAAAAGAGATGAAATGAGAAAAGAAATGCAAGGCCGAATGGGCGGGCAGGGAGGAATGCCCCCCGGTGGCGGCAGAGGTGGCATGGGCGGGATGGGCGGCGGCATGGGACGCCGAGGCGGGCAAAGACCAAAGATGCCCAACGGCCTCGATGTCTGGGCGACTCTCCAGCTCTCTTCAAATCAAAACCAAGAATCGATTAAAAACTGATTTTCCTCAAATGTTAGACGAACGACATAAGGTTTGGCATTAACATTCCCTATTTGAGCCATTGCAGAGAAGATGCTGTGAAGGTAACAATGTCCTTTTGATCCGGGATCAGAACTTGATGCTGAAAAACACGTTGACCGTAAATCCCATGTAGATGATGTTGTCCTCGACTGTGCCCCGGCCGCGGAATCTTGGAGTTGGTGTGTCCTCCTCTTCGTCATCTTCGGGACGCGTGAAGTTTCCTTGTGATGACCGGTCTCTTTTGTTTATGTAATTGGAATATGTCAACAGGATGCTACTCTGGAAGTTGCCGCTCCAGGCTCTTGACCAATTCGTGCCGACTCCCGTGTTCCCGTATTCCTGAATATCAGTGATGTTGATGTCTCCTTCGACCTCAATACCCCGTTCGGCCAGGCGCTCCAGCATTTCCGCAGGAATATTCAGCTCTCTGGAATTGTCGATCTCGTCCTTTCCATTGTAAAGGCTCAAGTATGAAAGATCTTTGGGGGATGGATTGAAGGTGAGTTTGGCATTGAGGTCGTAGAAATAGGACGATGGCTGTGTGTCGAACATAGCCATGCGACCTCCTCCGCCACCGAACCTGCCCTGCGCACCTCCAGGTCCGGGAGTATTGTCGAACATGCCTAGGATGTTATTGTAGAGAGGGCTCTGGAAAGACCTTCTGCCCGCTATAAACAGGGATCCTTTCTCTAATAATGGAATCTCTGCAAGCCCATTCAAGCTGAGGAGGCTGATTCCCGCTCCGCCAGTGAATTTTTTTTCATTGCCGTTTTTTCCCTCGAGCTCCATCACGCTCGACAACCGTCCGCCGTATTTGGATTCGAACCCGCCCTTGTGTAGGTTCACCTCGTTTATTGCCTCCATGTTGAAGGCGCTGAAATAACCATGGAGATGATCCACATGAAAAATGGTGAAACCATCATACAAAATTAAATTCTGATCGGGAGTCCCTCCCCTGACATACAAGCCGGAAGATGTTTCCTGACTTCCCATGATCCCTGGCAACAACTGAAAGGCGCGGAAAATGTCTTTTTCACCCAAACTGGGCAATGTCTCGATCTGGGAGGGCGTGAGGGTGATCTTGCTGACATTGTCTGATGCACTTAACAGGGGTTTTTCTGCCGTGACAACTGACTCTTCTGAAATGGACATTCCCATCGTGAAGTCAACCACCACCGTACGTCCGGCCTGAACAAGGACAGATTTTCTCTGTGTGGCAAAGCCATCCAGAATCGCGATAAGAGTGACCTCACCCTGTGAAACACCAATAAAAGCGTATGCGCCATCCTTGTCTGTGACGGTGCTTTCCTTTTTGCCTTGGATAGATACTGACACTCCCGGCAGTCTGGTTCCGTCCTCCATCTGGATGGTTCCCTTGATTTTTCCCAGGATCTGCCCATGGGAAACACATACGAAAATTGAAAAAAGGACGATAGATAGTACAAAAATACGCTTAGCCATTCTTTATCCTTTCACCATGTAAGATTACTTGAAGTAAATCCCTATAGATATTCACTGGAATAATTCTCGAACAGTATCATTCGACAATTACTTTTTGGATCGATATTTATGATTTTGTCTTTTTATCTCTCCTCGCTTTTATTTTTATGGTATCTCCCCAACAGGGGAAAGCCGCCATAACGATTGATCACAGCCTCGCTTAGAGCATAAGAACAAAAAGCAGCACGATAAAGAGCACGATACTGAATGCCTGATCGAAGCTGAGTTTGATGTTTTTTACCATGAGAGTCCTTCTGTTGTTCATTGCACAAATGGTTTCCGTCAATCCTTGGACAATTCGAATTCGCTCTTTATTCCATCTGACATAAATTCAGCAGCATAAAAGGTGCTGCTGATAGAGTATAGAATGGTTTGTAGATGTAAATTTGGCAGAAGCTTTTATGAATCATCCAAATGGAATTTGATGTATTCACGAGTTGAGGTTACCGCAGATGAGAGACGTCGGCCCACGAAGATGTGGTCGTCCACTTCGAAGGGGCCGCAACGAAGCAGATGCGGTGAGATCGGCTCGCCCGGAGGGTAGAAGGAGCTGACAATAGGATAAAGAATTTTCCTTTTCCAAAGGTTTATTGAAAAAAGTTGTCAGCTGCTTTTATGAATACTCCAAATTATGTAGACCAGGGCTTGGGGGAGGTAAGCCCTGGTTAAAAAATGAGGGGGGATTAGGAGTAAAGATGAGTTGTCATAGCTATTCGGTCTGACATTTATTTTATCGGCTCTTTCGGCGGTTTATCCTCTGGTGGTTTTCCAGGAGGCGGCGGCATTCCCCAGGAACCGGGGCGACGTCTGGGGCCTCTCCAGGGCCTGAAGGATCGTCTCTTCAGACGCTTTTTCTGCTCGGGAGTCAGAATGGGATCCAGTTCCGCTTCCAGGGATTCAAATTCGGCCTTCATATCCATCATGAACTTTTCACGCAGTTGCTCTGATTTTTTCCTGTGTTTCTCCAGGATTTCTCTGATCAGTATCCGTTGTTCGGGAGTAGGCTCGATGACCTCCTCGAGAAAAGAAACCATGCCCACAGGATTTCTATGGAGAAAAGCTTTCTGAATTCTATATCTCAACAGAGCTCTGTTGATCATAGCCCCGAGCACGATTCCGAGCACCAATGTCAGGACAATGATTAGCGCAATTTTGGTTTTTGTGTTCATAATATATTCTCCAAAATCAGAATAGCGGCAGGTCGAGGATTTCCTCCATGGTTGTATCCGCCATGAAGAAGAGCTCGTCCTCAGGCACGATGTCGCTCTTGATTACGTTATACGAGACAAGAAGCACCAGAACCACAGCGCTTACGACAGCCACCTTGCGAAAGACTGCCATAAAGCTTTCGTAGAAAACCTCGAGGCCGTTTTTCTTTGGGTGTACCGTTTCGATCCGATTCATCACCCGCTCTGCGAAAAACGGGCTGAAAGAACGGTCTGCGCTCGCGGTCACAGCCTTCCGTTGTGCTATGGCTTTTTCTCTCTCTTCACGAAGTTCTTCCGATTTTTCCAGCGTTTCATTCAGCCTCTTTGCGTCCTTGATGTTCAGTTCATCATCCAAAGACCGATAAAGCAGTTTAAGAATTTTTTTGTTCGGATGTCTCCCTTTCATAGTGAAAGCTCCCCTTTAAAAACCGGTGTTAAAATCTCTTTCAGTTTCATTTGTGCACGGGCCAAACGCGATAACACGGTCCCCACAGGCAGGCCGAGGATATTTGCCGTTTCTTCAGTCGAGTAGCCATCGATCAAACGGAGAACGATCACAGATCGGAACTTCGGCGGGAGTTTTTGAAGCCCTTTCTGAACGAGTCTGCGGGTCTCATTTTGATCTTTGAGGTCCTGTCGGTCCGGAACATTCTCTATTGTGTTCTCGTTCTTCGTGAAAAAGAGATTCCTGCGCCGCTTCCGCCTGCGGATCTCATTCAGCGATAGATTGATGGCGATGCGTGTGAGGTATGTACCGATGCTCGCTTCGCCCCTGAATCGATCGAGCGATTTGTAGAAGCGGACGAATGTCTCCTGTCCGATGTCTTCGGCTTCGGTCGTGTGTCCTAGCATGCCAATCACCGTTGCTGCGACTCGCGATTCGTAGTTTTTAACGATCTCCTTAAAGGCTTCGCCGCTACCGTTCCGGGCTTTTGTGATGAGTTCCTGTTCGTTCAGTCTGGTCTCCTGATTCCACGGTATCAGTTCATTCTCGTACAGTTTCTCGCAGCCCTTCCAATTGTTTAGACCGTTTATCTGCTTTTTTTATTCCCTTTATTCTAAATGATTTGAATATTCTGCGACAAATAATCATAAAATCTTTTCTAGGGAATGAAAATATATTAAACTAGATATCAATAAAAAATTGAGCCTCCAAATGAGATCGACTGGAAATTTCCGGACGCCCATAATCCCGTTGTCTTCAAGATATCCCACATCCGCAAAGCATAAAAATAGGTGCCAAGCGTCATTTGTCGCAGGCCTGCTTCTCAACAGTCAGTGAGGGGAAAGGGCGCCGCAAAAAGGCGGTTCTCTCACCCTACAAAATGAAATGATATCTCAAAAAAAAGGATGGTTGATTCAAGGTGTTTTATGCTGCCTTGTGCTGTTCCTGGTGACTTTCATTTTGTTGTCAGCCTCAAGGGCTTATGACAAAAAATTACAGCTCGTTCTCGCCACAGCCACCACTGGGGGCACTTACTATCCAGTGGGTGTGGCGATTGCAACGATAACCACCAATAATCTGGATCCATCCGACAATATCTCCATGACAGCTATCACATCTGCGGGTTCCGGAGAGAACATTCAGCTCCTCAAAAATAAAGAAGCCGACCTGGCCATAATCCAAGGCCTCTACGGAGCAATGGCCTGGCAAGGGAGAGGACGATATGAGGGTAAACCTCAGCACTACATCAGATCCCTCGCCGTTCTCTGGGAAAATGTCGAACACTTTGTTATCCTCGAAAAGTATGTGAATAGAGGAGACATGTCCGATCTGCAAAACATCATCAATAAAAATTTTTCCATCGGTAAAAGAGGCTCCGGAACAGAAACCTCGGGGCGGGTGATCCTCGAGGCTCTCGGCTATAATCCTTCCAAAGACTTCAAGCTCAAATACCTTGGCTACAATCCGTCAGCCGGAGCGCTCCAAAACGGCCGGATCGCGGGCATGAATATCCCCGCAGGCCCGCCGGCGAGTGCCATCACTCAGGCATGTGCCGTTCTTGGCCCCGGAGGGATGAGGATTCTCGATTTCACTGAGCGCCAGCTCGAAGCGGTCAATTCCGAGTATGCCGTGTGGAAACGTGCAATCCTCGAACCCGGAACCTATCCCGGCCAGGATAAACCCGTTCGAACCATCTCCCAATCCAATCTCCTTATTGTGCATGAAGACGTCGGTGAGGACCCAGTCTATAAGATTGTTAAAAATACATATGATAATTTGCCTTTTCTGGGTCAGGTACACAGAGCCACTGAAAAGATGTCGGTCGAAGGCGCACTCGAGGGATTGTCTGTGCCACTCCATCCCGGTGCCCTGCGGTATTACAGAGAGCAGGGACTGTCTATTCCTTCTCATCTTCTGTTGAAATAGTTCACCGTTTTTTTTATTCTTGACTGGAATTATTCACGCGTTATTTTATTGAATAATTGGGCAGGCTGAATTCATGGATATGTCCCAGAATGACGATCTTCTTTCCCCTGCAGATAGTCTGTCTCTTTCTAAAAACCTCCCGACAGACAGGTGGCTTACTTGGATTGCCGCAGGAGTAGCTGCCTTCCACATCTGGGCCAATACGTTTGGAGACCTCAGCGACCTCTGGAGAAATGCCCTCCATCTCGGCCTTTTAGGTTTCTTAGGGTTTATCCTTTATCCCGGAATCAAAAAAAAGAAGCCGAACAAAATCCTCGCCATAATAAATTTGACTCTCGCTTTTATCATCCTGTCCACGAGCGTCTATCTGATCCTCTTCGAGAATGCCCTTCACGATCGCAATGAAGTGCCCGTGCTTTCAGACCTGATCTTTGCGGGCATTGCCCTAGTCCTGGCCATCGAACTTGCTCGAAGAACTTCGGGTTATGTGATCCCCGTCCTGGCCGCTGCCTTCCTCTCCTATGTCCTCTGGTGGGGCCGCCATGTGGAGGGCATTTTCAGCTTCCGCGGGATGAATCTCTCCCGGGTTCTTTACCGGATGTTTTTTACCGACGAGGGTCTTTTCGGGATGATCGCAACGATATCCTCCACCTATGTCTTTTTGTTTATCCTGTTTGCGGCCTTCCTGCTCAAATCTGGAGGGGGAGATTTTATCATCAAATTATCGCGAACACTCACCCGAAAAATCGCTGGAGGGCCGGGGATCGTTGCCGTCCTAGCATCCGGATTGATGGGGACCATCTCGGGAAGTGCTGTGGCCAATACAGTATCTACCGGTTCCATCACGATCCCGATGATGAGAAAGGCAGGTTTCAATCCCCGCTTCGCTGCTGCGGTGGAAACAGCCTCCTCGACCGGAGGCCAGCTCATGCCGCCTATCATGGGGGCTGGCGCTTTTATCATGGCCCAATGGACTCAGATCCCCTATGCAACCATCATCGGAGTTGCCCTTCTTCCTGCCATCCTGTATTTTGCTTCGGTGGCCTTCTATGTGATCCTCGAAGCCAAACGAGAGGGAATCCATAAAACACGGATACAAAATTCCGAATTCGAATCACCCGTCAAAATTTTGAAGGAAGGAATTCCCTTCATTATCCCCATCATCCTTCTTATCGTCATGCTGGCGTCTGGATTCACTCCCACCTACACGGCCGGCTTTGCCATTCTTGCTGTTGTTGTGGCCTCCTGGATCACCAAGAACAACCGGATGAGTCTCAATGACATCATCGATGCGCTCGCCACAGGCACGATAAACATGATCCCGACAGGACTCCTGCTCATCGCCGCTGGAATCATCATCGGGACCATCAACATGACAGGAATCTCGATCACTTTCTCCCAACTGATCGTGGATTGGTCGGGCGCCAATCTCCTTCTCGCTCTTCTCCTTGTTACAGGCGCTTCACTTTTGCTCGGGATGGGACTACCGGTAACAGCCGCCTACATCATGATTGCCATACTGACTGTACCAGGTTTGACCTCGATGGGCGTTCCTCTCTTGGCTGCACACATGATCATTTTCTGGTTGTCGCAGGACTCGAATGTGACCCCCCCTGTCTGTCTCGCTGCCTTTGCTGCCTCGTCGATCTCCGGTTCACGCCCTATGGCGACCGGATTCACATCCTGGAAACTGGCCAAAGGTCTCTACATCATGCCGCTGCTCTTTGCCTACACGGGTTTGATCAGCGGCAGCTGGAGCGACCGTATCGTCATTTCCCTCTTCGCTCTCGTCGGCTTGTTCGCCTTTACCGTGTCCTTTACCGGATACTTGTTCGGAGCTTTCGATGTTCCGACTCGGATTTTCCTGTTTCTCTGTGCAATCACCATCCTCTGGCCGGGTGTTTTGTGGCTGAATTGTGTGGGGGTGTGTATCCTTTTTGGCGTGGGGATAATTAACAAAAAAAGAGCCATAACGGTCGTTTGAAAATTCCTGGTAGCTAAGGTATTATGGTTGGTCACGATCAGAAGAGAAATAGAAAAGAGAGAGGATTATTCAAATGACTAAAAAGATATTCATATTTTCATCCATCCTTACACTCGTTTTTATTTTTGGCTGTACCAAGAAAGAAGACGTCGCTCCTGTCGAAACAGAGGAGCCTGCAATCCAAGAATTAGCGCCCAAAGAAATGCTGGGTAAGCGGTTGTTCTTTGACGCCAATCTTTCTAATCCGGAGGGACAATCCTGTGCGACATGCCACGGGCCGACTTTTGGCTGGACCGGTCCTGACAGCGAAGTGAACAGCACCTCCGTGGTCTATCCCGGGGCATTGGAGCCTCGTTTCGGAAACACAAAGCCCCCCACAATCGCCTACACAGGATACAGTCCTCCACTCCACATCGACGAGGAAGGAACTTTTGTCGGGGGGATGTTCTGGAACGGAAGAGCGGCTGGCTGGGAACTGGGAGATCCCATTGCTGAGCAAGCCATGGGGCCTTTTCTCAACCCACTCGAGATGAACATGCCGGATAAAAAGAGTGTCGTCCTCAAGGTCCAAGAGGCCGATTACGCCGACCTCTTCAGGGAAGTATGGGGCGATGATTCCCTCGATTCTGAAAACGATATCGACGGCACATTCGAAAGGATCGCCCACTCCATCGCAGCCTTTGAAAGGTCCTTCGAGGTCGATAAATTCAGCTCCAAA
>JASFEP010000047.1:0-16790 GCA_050124775.1 Candidatus Aminicenantota bacterium | reverse complement strand
AGCCACTTACAAATTCGAAAGATCCGATGACCTTATCGACGTGGTGCAGCATCATTCTGGACACATCTACTCCCGCTGGGATAATCCCACGGTACAGGCCGCTGAACAGACACTGGCTCAACTGGAAGATTATGCCCATGGGGTCGCATTCGGGTCGGGCATGGCCGCTATAACGACATCTATTCTCGCGTTTTTAGACAAAGATGGCCGGATCGTCTTCCAGAGGGAGATCTATGGCGGTACGTTTGAGTTTCTCAACGATCATCTGCCGCGGCTTGGTGTCGCTACATCGAGTGTGAATTGTTATGATGTCGACGGTATCTTGTCCGAGATCGAGAAAGGGCTGACGATCCTCTATCTTGAGACGCCGACCAATCCCACATTGCGCGTTGTGGACCTGGAACCTCTGGTCGACGCCGCTCACAAAAAGGACGCCATCGTATTTCTGGATTCCACCTTTGCCTCGCCTGTCAATCAACATCCCAAAGATTATGACGTGGATGTGGTCATTCACAGCGCCACAAAATATCTCGGGGGCCATCATGATATTACCGGGGGATTTGTATGTTGTGCAGAGAAATATTTCGAACCGATCTGGAAATATAGAAAAATATTGGGAGGAGTGATGGATCCCCTTACAGCCTTTCTATCCCTCAGAGGATTGCAGACATTGTCGCTTCGTGTCCGGAGTCAGAATGAGAGTGCAATCAAAATTGCACGCTTTCTTGAAAAACAGGAAAAGGTTAAAGCTGTCTACTATCCTGGATTGGAGAGCAATCCAGACTATGAGATCGCCAAACGACAGATGAAAGGATACGGCGGTATGCTGAGTTTCGACCTGGTTGCCGATTTTGAAAAAACAAAGGTCTTTATGGATAGTTTGAAATTTATCAAACTGGCCTCAAGCCTTGGGGGAGTGACGAGCCTCGCCACACAGCCCATCACAAACACGCATGTCGGACTCAGTCCTGAGTCGAGGGCAAGAGCCGGAATAAGCGAAAGCCTGGTTCGCATATCCGTGGGCGTGGAAGATGTCGATCTTCTGATCAAAGATTTGGAACAAGCGTTAATGGTCATCAAATAAAGAATGAAGACAAATTCCGACAAGAATTTGAAGTCTCATCAGCCAGCAAACTCCAGCAAAAAAGTCGACCCTTACAAAAGAATAGCGAGGTTCTATGATCGGATATTCGAACCGCTCAATAGTGGCCTGAGATCCTTGGGAAAAAGATTGTACCCGCCCTATGAGGGCATGACTGTTCTTGATGTGGGCTGTGGGACGGGTGTTCATCTTGAACTTTATCAGAAAGCAGGATGTGAGGTGTTCGGAATCGATCTATCCCCGTCGATGCTGCAGGTGGCTCGGGAAAGATTAGGCATGAGGGCTCACCTCCACCTGGGTAATGCCTCCAAAACGCCCTATAGGGATGGAACATTTGACCTGATCATTATATCGACGGTTTTGCATGAATTGTCTGATGACGTCCGCTCTGAAGTGATCACTGAATCGAAACGCATCCTGAAAGAAGATGGCCGAATTCTGTTGATCGACTTTCATCCTGGTCCCATTCGACCGTTTAAAGGCTGGTTGTACAAAAGCATCATTACCTTTGCCGAAGTTATGGCTGGAAGGAAGCACTTTAAGAATTATCGTGATTTCATGGCGGCTAAGGGTTTACGGGGATTGATATCCGCTCATGGCTTGTTTGTTGATAAGGAGAAAGTCGTCAGTGGGGGGAACATAGCTCTTTTGTTACTTCGTATCGAATAGAAATCGCTCTCCAATGGCTCAGAAAAAAATCGTTTCCCTTCGGAGTATATTCTTTTTGAAACAGAGCCCTTGTCCAGCCTCGATGAGGATTGTAGACCCTCACCAGTGTTTACTAAAAAAAGAGTTTTTGGATGGTCGAATCGCCCAGACCAGCGGGAGCTAGGGAGATTTGGGTTTAAACATGAAGAGGAGCAAGGTGAAAATAAAAAGGACAGACACACTTACCCAGTTAAACCAACCCAAAGGAAAATTCATGGTAAAATAGTAAACAAGAACGCCTATTATCATAAACGCTCCGGAAATGATACCTCCATTAATGATCGCTAGGTTTTTCACCGGATCTTTGGATGCCAACAGGTACAATAATGCCCAACTCAGGGGAAATATCCCGAACATCCGCAGAAAAAATCCTTGCGTTTCGGTAAATGCCAAGGAAGTAAGGATCGATGCGGGTGCAAGTGAGAAGACGATAAACCAAACGAGCATCAAAACGATACCCACACCCAGTAGAAGCTTAATTGTCCCCAGTTTGTCTGCCATAATGGTATCCCTTCTGCAAAGATTTGGATTTAGTGTATTCAAAATTATAACTTCGAAAGATTCTTGTCACGAATAAATCTTTTCCGGCCCTGTGTGCGCACCATTTATACAGCAATCATTCCCATTTGAGCGTGTTGCTTTTTCAGTGGCAAGTTGATATTCTTTTTAAACAGGGGAGGATAAGATGAAGATTACGGCGCTCATAGGAAAAAGAATAAAAGTTCTCAGGTTGGAGCGAGGATTAACCCAGGCTGATATCGAGGAAGCAACTGGAGTGTCCAGATCCCACATCAGTAAGATCGAATCGGGCAAAGTCGCCAATCCTGGCCTGGACACTCTGGAAAAAATTGCCAAAGCATTGAAGGTTTCGGTATCATTTTTGTTTCATTTTGATGAGAGGACTCTGAAAAGAAGGGTCCAGGCCATGGAAAAACGCAAAAAAGAACATAAACATGAGATGGAACTCCTCGAGAGAAAGGAGAAAGAGATCAAACAACTCAAAAAGCAACTAAGGTCCCTAAAAAAGAAAAAATAGCCAATCGGGGACGGGCCTCAGTAACTCTTTCATTCTAAATAAATTACTCATAAAATAAGTGTCGGTTTCAGCCTTAGACCGATCATTTTGGCCTCAAAAAAGTCTCTCTAAGCGTCTAAAAACACTGCGCTCCTTGTTTAAGTCGGGGGACTCAGAACCATACGACTTTTACTGAGAGATCTTTTTTTAGTTCAGTTTCGTTATACTTAGATAAATAACTTGTTTGTCCACTCTTTCGTGTTTGAGATTTTTTTGAAGAGGAGAAAATGATGCAGCCTAATGATGGAATGTCTCTTCGAAGCATAATAGCAGCCCTTGTTTGGATCTATTTCTTTGGTGCTTTTGGAGTGTTCGCTCAGTCAACTCCTTTCCAAAAGGATACGAAGGTACCTGCGGCCAAAATATCCGAATCGGAGGCATCTCAAGTCTTGATTTTAGGCACAGTCCATCTTCGTGCCTATGGTGAAGATTTTAACAGAAAGGTTATGGACAGGCTTCTGGATATATTGGAAAAATATAGGCCTGATCTCATCGGGATCGAATCCTTGGCTCCGATCGTTACCCGTGACATGGTCAATTCCAGAGATGCCAACGATGAGATCATAGAAGAGTTTGGCCAGCGAACGGCCGAGTTCGGGAAAAAGACACGTGCCGCTCTGGATGTGAGCTGGGTTGAGGCCAAGGCCAAAGTCGAAACGCTTTTGGCGGATATTCGTGTCTCAGAAAAGAACAAAAAGCTCAATCAGTTGCGCAAAGAGCTTGTGCTCTATTTTCTTGCCGCTGATGATATCTACTCTGCCCTGTTGCAGTGGTTTTATCTCCCTAAGACAGTCCGGCCTTCCGTCGACAGACTGGATAAGGATATCATCCATTATTTCACCAAGCATATCCAAAGCCCCAATGAAAACGTCAGTATCGGAATCGCCCTAGCCTCCAGGCTCAACCACCAAAGGATTTATGCCATAAACGATCATCGCGACAAGGAGGATTTCATAAAGATCGCTGACCACTTATCCAAAGAACTTGAAAAGAATGAATTCTTGAGGAATCAACCGTGGAAAGCCCTCTATGAAGAATTATCAGGGATTCAAACAAAATCCTACTCATCCGGAGATTTATTGCCGCTCTATGTCTATCTCAACTCTAGGGAATATGTGAAAAGGGACATCGAAAATCAATGGCAGGTCCTCTTTAAAGCAAACCTCCCTTCAGGCTTGGCACATACACGCATAGCCTACTGGGATGTCAGAAACCTAGGTGTTGCAGCGAACATCCGAAGAGCCATGGCTCTACACCCGGGCCAAAAAATGCTGGTTGTCATCGGTGCTTCTCACAAGGGTTTTCTCGACGCCCTATTGGCAGAATGTATGGATGTAAAAGTTGTTCATTTGGCGAATATATTGTCCTCTAAAGATAATTGATTCTCTATCGGATAAAAACGACTGGGAAAAAACCCCTACTGTTTAGCGCGTACCATTAGCACTGAAACTGTGGCATGATCTGCCACTTGATCAGGCAGTGAGCCAAAAAGGCGTTGCCGGAGGGCCCATTCATTCGAGGCTCCCATAACGATCAGATCGAAATCTTCGGATGTCTTCACGATCGTGTGTGCGATGTCTTCTCCTATTTCCACTCTCATTTCCGCCTCGATATCAATTGCGTCCAAAAGGTCCTTTCCGTATTCTTCTGTGTGTTTCTTGAAGATAGCAACGCTTTGCCGTTCAAAATCAGAACTGTCCTCAGAGATGCCTCGCCCCACCTGGACTTTGAGTGTTGTTACAGATGCATTCCATTCAAGCGCCAGCTCACGGGCTAAGACCAACCCGAGCTGAGCGTGAGGCCCACCCCCCCAGGGAACCAGGATGCGGCCGACACTTTCGATGCCCCGATCTTTGAGCACAAGCACATTGCCCTTTGCGAGCCTCAACACATCTGCAACATTCGTCCTGCGCAGTTGTGGGATTTTTGCCTCGCCTTTCCAACCCATCAAGATAAAATCCGGGGATTCCATCTCTGCTGCACTCAAAATGGCTGAAGGAATATTGTGGGCAACGATGGCGCTAGCCATGGCCCTTACTCCTTGCTCCGACGCGTGCCTCGATGCTACATCCAGCAATGTTTCCTTTTCTTCTCGTTTTTTCTCATAGGCGATCCGGCCAGCTTCAAGCGGAGTCTGCATGGGCACATCTATTACATGAATTAGCCTCAAGCGTGCCTGGTAGCTCCGCGCCAGTGAAGTGCTGAGCTTCAAAAGAGACTTCTCTGTTTCCGGATTAGCCAGAGGCACCAGGATAACCGGAAAGACTTCCCGGCGGGTGGAGATATATTCCTCAGCCCGAACGGCCAACGGCTTCAAGACTTTCTGTTTCCAGATGATCGATGAAGCACCCACGAGCTGTGTCTGCTTTCGCAAGACCAGCCAGTACCAAACAAAGCTCCCTGCCAAGATCAAATATCCGATCACGAGAGTCAGACGGCTGGTGTTGACTATCACGAAAACACAGCCGAGTAAACCCAAGAGCGGGACCAAAGGAAAGCCCGGAGTTTTGAATGTCGGCTTATACCAGTCGAGTTTCGAGCCTCTCATGACCATACTACCTATTGTGATTAGAGCATAGAGCACGAGGCTTAAAAATCCGGCTACTTCTGCCAAAAGCTCCAGATGGCTTCCGAAGGCGAGCAGGATAAGCATGGTCAAAACCCCAGTCACGATGATGGACCGGTAGGGAGTCTTGAAACGGAAGTGGATCTGATTCAGCCAATCGGGCATGAGCTGGTCGCGGCCCATAGCAAAAGAAATGCGGGAGGCAGCCATAATACTTGCGTTAGCGGAGGAGATCGTCGCCAGGATTCCCCCTAATAGGATCAAACCGTACCCCCCTCCACCCATCAATTCTCGGGCCACATCCATAAGCACAGTCTCCTTAGCCATCTGCGGATGGTTATAGGCCCGCAGAGACAAGAGACAAAAGACCACTGCGCAGTAAATGATCGTGACCACAATCACAGATCCTACGATGGATCGAGGCAAATTCTTGCTGGGATTGCGAATTTCCTCTGAGATGGCGGCGATCTCAGCGAAACCCATAAACGTAATAAAAAGGATGGGCAAAGTGATCAGGACTCCTGAAAATCCGATCTCGGGAGGTACGAAGGGAGTAAGGTGTCCCAGGTTGATCGAAAAAAGGGCCCGGATGACAAAGAGTGCCAGAATGATAAGCAAGGTAATGACGATGACTGTCTGAGTCCCCCCGGTTTCTCGCGCGCCGATATAATTAAGGAGCACAAGAAGCAACATCATCCCGATAGCGATCATCGTGGGGGAAACTCCGAAGACATCGCTCAAATAGTGTCCAAATCCGATCATATAGAATGCCGAGGCGAAAATAAGGCTCAGCCAAAGGCACCAGCCCATCATGGATCCTACAAGAGGACCGAAGGACCTCACGATAAACAGATATCCCCCTCCCGAATAGGGCATTCCCGTTGCCAGCTCTGTCATACACAGAGCGATCAATATCGATATTATTCCACAACTTAAGAAGGACAAAAGAACTGCAGGGCCCGCTTTGCTGGCCACAATGCCCGGAAGGACAAAAATACCAGCGCCGACCATTGTGCCGATGCCGATGGATAAAGCGGCCCAGAATCCCAGGTCACGGGAAAGCTGGGTGCTTGTGTGGCGATTCGCCTTTGTGTCGGATGATCTCTTTGCCATTATCCCAATGACTTGGTTTTCCCGTGCGGTTTCTTTAGTCTATTCGTGGGTCATTATTTGTCAAGCGCATTCAATAGGGGATAGAAAATTAAGGCAGGTTTTTTTCAGCAATACAAAAAATCACAGCCCCGAAATTTTTTGCTCAACCGCTTTTTATTCTTTGAGTATTATTTTATTCTTCGATCTTATCGGTCTGAACTTGGAGGGCCATTTGTAATTCCTCGTAACGGTTGTATGCATCCTCGCCCGGTCTTTGGTCGGCACGGATCAGATTTGAGTACAAGTATTCGATCTGATCGAGCAGCATGGGCTGCGCATAGCGCCCAGCTTCAGAAACGAGCTGTTTCTCGACAGCAGAGAGAATTTCATCCTCCCCGCCCTTTTCTTTGAGCTGTTTTTTCACTTTGGCCGCTGCACGCCTCCCTACGCTGAGTGTGTCGCGGGCCTTGAGAGCCAGTTCCGCCTGAGCGCTGAGGTCGGCCTTCGTGATTCCTTCTTTGAGGACACGAGGATC
The DNA here is from genome assembly GCA_050124775.1 of Candidatus Aminicenantota bacterium. Taxonomy (GTDB): domain Bacteria; phylum Acidobacteriota; class Aminicenantia; order Aminicenantales; family Aminicenantaceae; genus WTAW01. The sequence continues at coordinate 9,712 of JASFEP010000047.1, read as the reverse complement.
CATGTTCACTTCGAAGGAGATGCCGCTGCTCCAATTTCCCACAGTCAGCCGCGCCTGATACATTCCTGGCGGCACCATCGGACCCGAGCGCTCCGACCTCATGGGATCTTCATGCCAGGGTCCATGATAACGGAGGTCCCATACAAAACGGTGCAGGCCCGCTGTCTTTGCAAGTCGGGGACGAGGGCGCACTCTCCTCCGCCCCTCCTCCTGCTCACTCTCACTCAAGTAAGTCCCCTCTGGTGGAGTGACTTTTTTTTCTTCACTGGAGAATCTTCGCACGATATTTCCTTCAAGATCGAGAATATCGAGCTCGATCTCTCCCTCCTGATCATCCTGCAAATAATAATCGATATTCGCTCCGGGCGTCGGATATTGAGGGGCCTCGGGTCCACTCGGGCGGCGGGAGAAACGTCCCCCATAGATCCGGTGGGCAGCTTTGACGCTGAATAAATACGCTGTACGGGCAATAATCTGCTCGGAGATCTCATGAAGGGGTGTCAGGTCATAAAGGATCCAGAAGCTTCGTCCCATAGTCGAGAGCACCAGGTCTTTATCTACGATCTTGATGTCGGTCACCGGTGTCACGGGAAGATTGAGCTGGAAATTCTGCCACCGCAAACCGTCGTCGAAGGAAATGAACATACCGAATTCCGTTCCCGCATAAAGTAGGCCTGTCCGGTTGGGATCCTCACGCACCACTCGAACCGGAAAATCCTCGGGTATTCCATCGGCTCCTGTTGTTATCCGTGTCCACGTCTCCCCGTAATTTTCGGTCTTATACACATACGGTGCGAAATCCCCCAACTGATAACGCAGAATGCATACATAGGCTTTGGAGGGAATGTGTGGAGAGACTTCGATCTGCTGGACCCTTCCATACGGGCCCAGCTCAGGGGGCGTGACCTCCTTCCAATTCTCTCCACCATCACGTGTAATGTGGATGGGTCCGTCATTGGCGCCCACCCAGATCACTCCGGGCTCGTGGGGTGACTCTTGGATCTCATAGACCGTGCTGAAGTGTTCTTCGCCAGTGATGTCGTTCGTGATGGGTTCTCCCGACCTCACCTGTGTCTCCGGCGTGAAGGCCGTGAGATCTGGAGAAATGGTATTCCAGGTTTGGCCGCCGTTCGTCGTGACATGGACATACTGTGAGGTGTGGTAGACCTTATCCGGATCATGGGGAGATACATGGATCGGCGCAACCCTCTGGAATCGGTAAGCCAGATCTTTGGGATTGTGGCCATAGATGTTCCAGAAGCCGACATAGTATTGTTGTTCCTGTCCGGTCCGCCGGTTGTAAACACCAAAACGCCCCTTGCAGTTGGCGTAAACGATATCCGGGTCGCCCGGCTTGGGGACCGCCGGCCCTGTCTCGCATCCCCCATGGGCTTCCCATAAAGCTGTGTGTCCTCCCGGCAGTCCGCGCGGCGGCAAACTGGGAACAGAAATCGTCGTGTTATCCTGCTGCCCTGCATAAAGCCGGTAAGGAAAACCATCGCCGATGTCCACCTGGTATAGCTCGGCCGTGGGCTGGTTGTACTGTGTGGACCAGGTTTTACCTCCATTCAGTGTGACATTGGCTCCGCCATCGTTGGATTGGATGAAAATATCCGGATCGCCGGGATTGATCCACATGTCGTGGTTATCTCCATGAGGAGTGGGATAGGATTTCCAGGTCTTTCCTCCGTCGGTCGATTTATGAAAACCATTGGCCTGGGCCCAGAGGATATCTGGATTTTTAGGATGTGCATCCAAGTTACAATAATAAAAAGGCCGATTCTGGATGGGCTGGTAATCCGTCACTTGTATCCATGTCTCACCCCGATCATCGGAGCGGTAAAGTCCACCCTTTTCCTCCGGAGCCTCAATAAGCACATAGACACGGTTCGGATCCGCTGCCGAAACGGCAAGATCGCTCTTTCCTCGGAGTCCTTGAGGAAGTCCATCGGTCAGTTGCGTCCAATTGTCTCCTCCATCGGTGCTCTTGTAAACGCCCCCCTCCATGCCGCCACTGATGATGGTCCAGGGTTTTCTTTCAGCACGCCACATGCTCGCATAGATCGTCTGGGGGTCATCCGGTGCGAACTCAAGGTCCACAGCACCCGTCTTTTCGGATATAAAGAGGATTTTCTCCCAGGTCGCTCCCCCATCCTTCGAGCGAAAAACTCCCCGCTCAGGATTCGGTGCAAATGGATTTCCGATGGCGGCCACATAAACCAGTTGCGGATCCTCGGGGTGGATGAGGACGGCTCCGGAGTTTCCCGTTTTTTCGAGTCCGCAAAAAATCCACGTCTTTCCAGCATCCACCGACCTATAAACACCTTTTCCGATTATGACATTGCTTCGAAGTCCGTCCGAACCGGTCGCCACATAAATAACGTTTGGATCCGAATCGGCGACCCGAATAGCACCGATCGAACCCGTTGCAAAGAAACCGTCAGAAACACATTTCCATGTTGAGCCATAATCGGTCGTTTTCCATACACCTCCCCCGCATGCTCCCATGTAAAAAGTTGAGGGTTGTTCTCTATGGCCGGCCACCGCCGTCACCCGCCCGCCCCTCGAGGGCCCCACCATCCGGTACTTGAGGTCTTTGAACAGATCGGTGGAATAAACATTATCTTCCGATGGGCCACTTCTAGCAGTAAGGCCCATGCACGCCGATAAAAGGAATACGATAAGTGTAATCGCTGTTTCAAATCTCATACGCATGTCTCATCCTCTCAAATGATGTATTCAAATTTCGATGGAAACGGCTATTTTAAAAATACACAACAAATGTGTATTCCTAAACGCTTTTCAGAGCACTAAACCCGACGAGCTTTTGATTCGCTTCATCATAGAGGTGGAGCCTAAGGGATTTTAGGCTATTGCGCACGGTGAGCGGCTTGATCTCCTGGAAGGCTGGCTCTGACTTGTAACACTCCTCCAATCGGTAGTTTGGGATAAGGGGCCTCACATGATGGATGTTGTGAAAGCCGATGTTTCCCGTAAACCATTGGAGCACCTTCGGAAGTTTATAATACGAGCTGCCTTTAAAAGCCGCCTTGATCCTGTTCCAATCTTTTTGACGAGACCAATACACGCCATCGAAATTGTGCTGGACGTAGAACAGCCAGAGACCTAACATACCGCCGAAAAAAGTGATGGGAAGTTGAATGAGGAAAAAGGTGCGGAATCCTATGGTAAAACCGAAAAGCAGTACCACCGCCAGAATAACGATATTGGTGATGTAGATATTATTCCGTTCACTTTTTGTTTCATATCTTATAGGCAGACGCTGAGCGACCAAAAAAATGAAGATGGGACCCAGAATAAATGTCACGAAGGGATTCCGCGCAATCCTGTAGACCACCCGTTTCCATTTTGGGGCCTCAAGATATTCATCTTTGGTCATCGTCCAATAGTCCCCGGTTCCTCGACGGTCGAGATTGGCGACTGTGGCATGATGACGCCAGTGGGAGGCTTTCCATTTTTCATAGGGTGTGAAGGTGATGATCCCAGAGATATTCCCGAAGATCGTGTTCGCTTTTTTTGATGAAAACAAAGATCCATGCGTGCAGTCATGAAACAATATGAACAATCGGACCATAAACAGGCTAGCGAGTATGGCTAAAATCAGGACGATCCAATAAGGCTGTCCTGTCTCGAGCATACGAATCATCACATACCACAGTAAGAAATAGGGAATGCATGTGTTGATGATCTGCCAGGTGGATTCGCGCAAGGTGGGATTTTGAAATCGCGCGGTTTTTTGGTACAGGTCCTGTCCCAATGATTTGGCCTGATTCTCTTTGAACTCAGAGGACATGTTTCGCTCCTGATATTTATCCCTCGTCATTCCCGATCATTTGAAGTCGCGTCTGCCGTTTTTGCGAAAGGATTTGTGAATCAGTGCTGTTTGTTTTTGTTCGCACGCTTTCGCAAACGTATCTCTCAATGTCATATCTTCCTGTCCTCACTTTTTATATCTCTCGGTATGGATGTTGCTTTTTTACGCAGGATTGAGATTTAGTATGATGCCATATAAAGAGATTCAATACAATACACTAATAAATCTGAAAAGAAGCTGTGGAATATCAAAAAATTAATTTATTTTTTATGTTGAATTATTAGTAGTATTATGTATAATCTAATTTTGAATCAAATAAATATGATCCAGTCGATTCAGGTTGTCTGTATTAAGGAATCGCAAAGGTCGCATCATTAATTGATGTGGGACGGAATTTAATCTTGTTTTTGTGAAAGTATCGACACAAAGGAGAATAACATGCTTAAAGCGTTGATCGTATTGATCGTTGCCCTTCTCCTTTTTGCGGTGACAGGATTTTTAATTGAGCTTTCGAAGAACAATTGAATGTTCATTCAATCCCCAAGAGAATAGGGGGAAGTTAAGGAACCCTCCTTAAATTCTTGTCGCTTATCTTATACGCCTGCTTCCCCCTATCTCTGAATTACCTATAAAAGTTTCTGACAGATATATCTTCGAAATTCTTCAATAATTCTTATATTCTTATTGTCAGAGACTTTTCGCCTTCTGGCGAGTCGATCTCACCGCATCTGCTTCATTGTGGTCCATTCGAGGTGGGCGACCACATCTTCCTGGGCCAACGCTTCGCATCTGCGGCAACCTTGACTCGTGGGTAATCCAGAACTCCTCTGAATTCTTCATGAAAACCGCTGCCAAATCTACATTCAAAAAATCATTCCATGACTTCTTGTCCAGGTTTTTCTTTGATTCCAAGATAGTATGCAGTATTCGCGTCAGGGTCGATTTTGACTTTTATACGGCCTGGTTTTGCGCTGAGAATGGGATTGAGTCCAGGGCCGTGGCCGGCCATCTGGCTCCAACCGTGGATGCAAACACCGATCGTTATGGCGCCTTCATACCGCCCCGTACCCCAGAAATCATAATGGTCTCTGATGGCCACCAGATCTCCAAGCCTCAGTCTTTTGAGTCCATATTTTTTCACGGTCTCCGGACAGGTGGTCTGAATGTCATAGTCCAGAGATTCGACAAATCCTGCACCGATCCCTGATCCCATGATATGTCCGGGAATTTCCATCGTAACGGGCACGACCAGTTGACCCCCTTCTATAGTGATGCCCATCCTCTCCAGAAGCTCTGGGGAAAGCTTATTGGTTTTTACATCTTCAAAACCCTCGATTTTAAGGCCCACTCCCTTTGCCTTGACCTGGATCGTGTCGTTCAAAGTGAGATTTTCTAGAGTATCTTTGGGAAACCAGACGAGATCATCTGAACCGGCGTGTCTGCCGAGGTAAACACCTTTGGTCCCCTTCGCATCTCCCGAGATCACCTCAGCCTCGTTTCCGATGCAGGCCAGGATCGCAACTGCGCACCTCGAAGGCGAAGGATCGTCACGCCCCTGAAAGGTGACATCGGGTTCCACATGGTCAGTGCTCGCCCATCCATAAGTCGGATCTCCGACCGAAACGGAGTAATTGATCGATGCCATGCCGATATCGAGCTGAGGCTTTCCATCATATGTCGTATCCAGGCCGCCTGACCTCGGGGGTTGTACGACGCCCTGAACGGCCGTAACGATCAGCTTGTCCGCATTGGTTTTCAGGTTGTCCGAAGGCACTTTATGCACAACTTTTTTGGGAGTGATACCGAGATACTTCCCGAGGTTTGCCGTGGGATCGATCCGTGACGTCAATTTTCCGAATCGTGTGGAAAGAATAGGCATAACACCCACACCCTGACCGGAGCGGTCACTCGGCCCTGTGCACACGATACCGACAGTTGCACCTCCGATATAGTAGCCATGCCCGTAGTCGGATTGAATATCCTTCAAAAGTACGATATCCCCGAAGCGCAGGTTTTCCAGATGGAATTTCTTGATATCAGGAGGATAACAGGTCTGGATGTTCCAGCTGTTCCCCCAGCCGCGGCTCACGATCTCTGCAGGCACTTCCATAACCACAGGGACGGCAAGCTTCCCGTTCACATTCTGTATACCTAACTTCTCCAGGAGCGTTGGTGAGATGTGCCGTACGATGACATCATCGAACCCATCGATCGCGAGGCCGACTCCACAGGCTTTGACATGCATCATATCTCCGATCGCCAGTTTTTCCAGAGTGCTGTCATCGAAATGAAGCAGCACGTGTCTTCCTACTTTGCCGATGACAAAACCTTTCTCCCCTTTGGCCTTTCCACTCAAAAGTTTGGCTTCGTTACCAACGGCTGTATAAGTGAGCCAACCGCTTTGGAACCTGTCGCCACCCGTTCCCTCTGCGGCCACACCGACAGTCGCCTTGTCGGCCGATGCCCAACCGAAGACGTTATCTCCGATCCTCAGGTTGTAGTTGATGCCTCCCATACCGATAGCGACTTTGGGTTTTCCGTCCCATGTCGTGATGTACGAGCCCGAGGGTTGCGCAGGAGCGATCCTGCCCTGGACAGCAATGGTTATGACCTTGTCTTTATTCGTCTTAATGGTTTGCGGATTGATTCGAGCATTTGCTGCGTTCGTTTCTGTCGCAATGAAGACAAGACAGACAAAAATTCCCAGATAGATCGCAATTTTTTTTCTCATTTGTCCTCCTTTTCGTCTGTATCAAAACCAGAACAATCCAGCTTAATAAGGAAAAAATAAAATGTCAATCACCATAGTTTTTAATGGCATTTAAAAGGCAGTGTTTCTCCAGCCGCGATAAAATGAATTCCCGCTGCGTTGACACGCGAATATCATCCATCAGGATTATGGGGGTGCATTTGCCTTTTTAGAGGCATGCGATCGTCGATGTTTTACCGGTTTCAATCTGCACTCGGTTCAAATGGAAAAACGCATGTCTTGAGAAATCTCAGATCAAAAATGAAGGGAATATCCCGCGGGGCAGTCCTCTGGGGCTGTACCGTATCCGCCATTTTGGCGACAGAAAAAAGCTATGCAAAAAAACTCCTGTGCCTTACTCAGGAATATCATCTAGTTTTCCTGTATTTTGAGCGGTCCCATTTCGTCCAGATCCCAGTTGAGGTTTAAGCGTTCGAACAGCGCTATCGCTTTTTTGGAATAATCCCGGGGGGAAAGACCGTCCAGCGCCTGGAATCTGCTTTTTTTCTCGGCCAACCGTCTTCCTATTTCGGCGTGGGTTCTGGCAAGCTCCACCTTTGCCCCTAGCTCCTCGCCGATCTTCACACTCTTTCTCCACCATGAGATCGCTTTGTGCTGTTTGTCGATGAGCCAATGATACACTCCCATAAGCCTGTACACTTCGGTTTTGTTCAGGGCGTATCTTCGGGCATTTGCGATAGCCATTTTGCCGCTCTTGAGGGCTCTCTTTGTGTAGAGATTCGTTCGAGCGTCCGCTCTGGAGTTTAAGGATGCCTCCAGCATAAACACATCATACATAAACTGGCTTATGGCATAGTTGCTCATGTGGTGGGGTGTTATTCTCTTTTCCTGGGCAATGAATTCTTTGGCCCTGCTTAGCGATATATCGGCCCCTTCAATATCCCTTTCTATAACTTGAGAGTAGGCTTTCAACCCCAAGATATACAGGATGTGCGAGTGGCCGATCGCTGTAATGTGTTTGTTCATGGCCTCATCCATTTCTTGCTGAGCCTTTTTGATCTTCCTTTGTTTAACCAGATGGCGCATCTTTATAAGGCTCGCTCTCGCATGAGCGAAATCATACTCGTAAAGGTTTCCGATCTCTTCCAGTTTTTTCAGGCTTTTTTCCAATTCTCCATAGAAACCCCTTTCCGATTGCAGCAGCCCACACCAGAGAAAATAAGTGGCGATATTCCATATTTGACCGAATTTGAGAGCGGCCTCCACAGCCTGCTCATCGTAGCCCGGCTTCTGGTCCCAGTCTCCCGATACGAAACCGAGCAGAAGTTTGCTGAAGCTGTATCCGATCTTGTCCTTGTCTTCGAGTTCTGCCATGCGGTTACTCGGATAGTCCAGGATCTTTTTGGCGACTTTGAAAAAGACTCCTGCGAAAGAAAAGAGGGCGCATCCCTGGATATAGATCGAAACTCCGTTGGGAATCCGAGTGATATCCAGTTTGTTGAGTCTTCTCAATAACCAGAGCGAGTAAACGAACATCCTGTAGCTGTCCACGGAGGTCAATGCTGTTCCCCGCTTAAAGGAGATGTCCAAAAATTCCACCGTTCGTGAATCAGGAATTTTCTTGACCCTCAACCACGGAATGTACAATGTTTTCAGGATGCTGGCCAGGCTGAAGACGAGATTTATCGAGATTGCGATCCTTTGCTTCGGTCTTTTCTCGCCCCAATAGTGAAGCACCCTATCAAAATGTTCGACAGCTTCCTCCATGCGGCTTTTATTGTAAAGAGCGATACCGATGTTTTTCTCCAGCTCCGCGAGCATTTCCGGATCACCGGATTCTCCATGTTTCTTCTGGAAAAGCTCCAAAGCCTGCTGGTAGTAATTCAATGCTTCTGTGGAAGCCGCTGTCCTCAAAGCCTCCCTGCCTGCTTTTATGAGATACTCCTCTTCCTTTTTATGGTCCTCCCCTCTGCTGTAATGGAGGGCCAAAAATCCATAAAACTCATCGAGCCTTTCGGCAAATATACTTTCTATAGCATTCGCAATTTTCAAATGGAGCTCTTTTTTTGTTCTCCCCAGGATAGATCCATACGTGACCTCCTGGACCAATGCATGCTTGAAAAGGTATTCGACCTCCGCTAACCTCTGTCTCTCTTTGACAAGTTCGATCTCTTTGAGAAAATCCAGCCGCTCATCGAGATTGTCAATGGCGGTTGCGACTTCGGCGAGAATTTTATAAAAAAAGCTCCTTCCGATGACAGAGGCAACTTTGAGCAGGGCCCTGGTATTGTCGTCTAGCCTGTCGATCCGGGCCATGAGGATGTCGTGGACCGTCTCGGGGATGACAACAGAGTCTATCTTTTGAGTCACTCTGAATTTTCCATTTCTGATCTCGATAATCCCATCATCGATAAAAGAACGCATGATCTCTTCGATAAAAAAAGGATTCCCCTCGGTTTTTTTGATGATGAGGGCGCTGATAGAAGGGGAGAAATCCCTTGTGTCCAGCAACCGATCGATGAGTATCCCACACTGGTCCTGATTCAGGGGGTCGAGGAGGATTTCATGGTAGATCTTCTTGTACTTGGCTTGGATCTTTCGTCGGATTCTGTCTCCGGTCGTTTTGTGCCCAGGACGGAAGATATTGATGAAAAGTATTCTGTGTCTTTCTGCTGCGCGATAGAGAGATTCAAGAAAGTCGATGGAAGTCAGGTCCGCCCAATGCAGGTCATCGATAAAGAAGATGACCGGCTTGTGTTCAGAAGTTTTAATGATGAGCTCACGAAGATTTTTGAGGATCAGTTTTTCCAGGGATTCTCCTTCGATTCCCGTGAGCCTTTCTGCATGTTTACCCGTCAGCCTTATTCCCATGAGAGTGGCCAAAAAGGGGAATACCTCATCCGTCCCCTCGGGAAAAACAGTGTTAATCGCTCTTTGCAGTTTTTGCGATGATACCGCTGGAGTGTCGTCTTCACGGATCATCGCCCAGTTTTTTAGCACGTCGATCAGAGGATGATAGCTCAGGTTCGCACCGATAGAGAGAGCTCTTCCTCTGAGAAATGTCACTTTTTTCATAAAATCCTTGTTTATCAATTCCGCCATAAGCCTTGATTTTCCCACTCCCGCCTCGCCGATCACGTTGACGATCGAACCTTCGTTGTTGATGA
>JASFEP010000046.1:0-16869 GCA_050124775.1 Candidatus Aminicenantota bacterium | reverse complement strand
TAAGGATAGCTCCCATAGCCAGGTTGATCCCATGGACCATCCCCTCATGGATTTCTTTCCAAGGACGTTTGAAATATATGGCCACTGCGGCTGCAACAGCAGCTGCGGAAATCAAAGGGATATGAGGAAGGAGACCGAAGATCTTGATAGTCACAAACAGCGCAACAATCAAGAAGAATACGGGAACGAGGGCAGCACCCAGTTTGATCTCTTTTTTTTCGTCAGACACCTGTATGGACTTTTGACCTCAACGTCATCGGATCATGCGACCGAATATCTTTTTTTGAACGATTCAAGTTAGTGATTTTACTGGAATGCCCCCCAAAAGGCAACTTTTATCAGCTTCCTATAATTTTTTTTGACGTGCCTTCGGCCCTGTGCTATAAGTATGGGAAATTAAATTATTAAAAAGCAGAACTTAAAAAGTTGGGAACTTAAAATTTAATGCCTCATCCGAATATCTCCACAAAAAAAGGCATATTAACACTTGAGGATGGTACCAAGTTCAGCGGCATTCCTTTCGGCTCCGAAAAGTCCATCTCCGGTGAAGTTGTATTCAATACGGGGATGGTGGGTTATTATGAATCGCTGAGCGATCCCAGCTACTCGGGCCAGATTCTCGTCTTCACCTATCCCCTCATCGGGAACTATGGGGTTCCTCCCAGAGAATCGGAATCTCACCTGTTCGGATTCTTCGAATCGGAGCGCATCCATCCCAGGGCGATCATTGTCAGCAATTATTCGGATTCCCGCGATCATTGGAATGCGGATAGAACCCTTTCGACCTGGCTGAAAGAGAACGATGTTCCGGCCCTCTCCGAGATCGATACGCGGGCATTGACAAAACGCTTGAGAGAAAAAGGAACGATGCTGGGTAAGATCACTTTCGAGGAGGACACGGAATTCGACGATCCCAATAGAAGAAATCTCATCCGTGAAGTCACTGTGAGGGAGCCAATTTCATATAACGAAAGTGGACACGAGAGGATCATCGTCATCGATTGCGGTGTGAAAAACAACATTCTCAGGAGTCTAATCCGGAGAGATTGCCAGGTTATCAGAGTTCCCTGTGCCTATGATTTTTTTCATCTTTCCTTTGATGGTGTGGTCGTATCCAACGGCCCCGGCGATCCAAAAATGTGCACAAAAACCATTACACTTGTGAAGAAGTGTCTCACAAAAAATATCCCCACTTTCGGTATCTGTTTGGGAAACCAGATCATGGCCCTAGCTGCGGGTGCGAACACCTACAAGCTCAAATATGGGCATAGAAGTCAAAATCAGCCCTGCCTCGAGTTGGGGACCCAAAGATGTTATATCACATCCCAAAACCATGGTTTCGCAGTCGAGGCAAAAACTTTGCCCCCAGATTGGGTGCCCTGGTTTTTGAACATAAACGACGACACCAACGAAGGGATCAAACACACATCCAAACCATTTATGGCCGTTCAATTCCATCCCGAACATTCCCCCGGACCTGTGGATACGGAATTTCTGTTCGATGCATTTCTGAGGACTCTCGGAACATGAAAAAAGTTATACTGCTTGGAAGCGGCGCGCTCAAGATCGGACAGGCGGGAGAGTTCGACTATTCAGGAAGTCAAGCGATCAAAGCGCTCAAAGAAGAAGACGTAAGCGTCATTCTCGTCAATCCCAACATCGCCACGATCCAGACATCGGAAGCACTCGCTGATAAGATCTATTTCCTTCCTGTCAACCCTTATTTTGTTGAAAGGATCATCCAAAAAGAGAAACCCGATGGCATCCTTCTGGGATTCGGTGGACAGACCGCACTGAATTGTGGTGTGGAATTATTCAGCAAAGGTATCCTGGAGAAATGCAACGTCCAGGTTTTGGGCACATCGATCGAAAGCGTCATGGATTGCGAGGACAGGGAGAGGTTCATCGATAGATTGGGAGAGATCCGATTAAAAGTGCCGCGGAGCATAGCCGTCACCTCTACGGATGGCGCTAAAAGAGCAGCCAAGAAGATCGGATTTCCAGTCATGGTCAGAGGGGCCTATGCCCTGGGCGGATTGGGATCAGGCATTTCTCAAAATGAAGGAGAGCTCATCCAAACAGTAGAAAAAGCATTGTCTTTTACCGATCAAATACTGGTCGAAGAATACTTGGAAGGTTGGAAAGAAATCGAATACGAAGTCCTCAGAGATAAGCAGAACAACTGCATCACCGTCTGCAATATGGAGAATTTCGACCCCATGGGGATCCACACCGGTGAAAGTATTGTCGTCGCGCCGTCACAGACGCTTACCAACCGCGAGTATCACACGCTGAGAGATATCTCCATCCAGGTGATCCGCCATCTGGATATTATCGGCGAGTGCAATATCCAGTTCGCCCTCGATAGGAATTCGGATAACTGGAGGATTATCGAGGTCAATCCCAGATTATCGCGGAGCAGCGCTCTCGCATCCAAAGCCACCGGTTATCCATTGGCTTTTATCGCCGCCAAACTGGCGTTGGGTCATTCCCTGATCGATCTCAAGAATTCGATCACAAAAAAAACGATGGCTTGTTTCGAGCCAGCTATGGACTACATCGTCGTAAAAATTCCGAGATGGGACCTCACAAAATTTAAGAGAGCCTCAAAAAAAATCGGCAGCGAGATGAAAAGCGTGGGAGAGGTCATGGCCATCGGTCGGACCTTTGAAGAAGCTCTCCAGAAGGCGATCAGAATGCTGCAAGTGGGGATGTACGGCATCGTTGGAAACGATATCTCATTCGATAACATAGAGACAGCTCTCGAGAATCCGACGGATAAACGCATCTTCGCGATCGCAGAGGCAGTAAAAGAAAATACTATCGATGAGATACATGGCTTGACCAAAGTCGATCAGTGGTTCTTGCGCAAAATAAGAAATATCGTCCGATTGAATGAGGAACTCAAAACTCATACGAACACGAGCCTACCAGAAAATTTGCTTTTGCGCGCCAAACAATTAGGCTTTTCGGATAAACAGATCGGCATCGCACTCGATAAAGAGGAGCTGGATATAAGAAAGTTGAGACAAAAGTACCAGATGGTGCCAAAGGTGCGTCAGATCGACACTTTAGCGGCAGAGTATCCCGCACAGACCAATTATTTGTATCTGACCTACAGCGGTTTGGAGGATGATGTCGAGGCCTTAGGCCCGGAGAGTGTGATCATGTTAGGCTCCGGCTCATACCGGATCGGATCATCGGTCGAATTTGACTGGTGTTGTGTCAATGCTGTCATGACACTTCGCAACTTGGGATACAAAACCATCATGATCAACTACAATCCTGAAACTGTCAGTACCGACTATGATATTTGCGACAAGCTGTTTTTTGAGGAGTTGAGTTTCGAAACCGTAGCGGATATCGCGGAAAAGGAAAATCCCCGAGGCCTCGTTCTATCGATGGGCGGCCAGATACCCAATAACTTGGCAATGAAATGTGCGGCTTATGGACTAAAGATCTTGGGCACTGCGCCTACCGACATCGACAGAGCCGAAAACCGCCATAAATTCTCGGCACTCCTCGACGAAATGGGGATCGACCAGCCGGAGTGGAGAGAATTGACCAATATCGAAGAGGCAAAGTCATTCGCCAACAGCGCCGGATATCCAGTGCTCATCAGGCCGAGCTATGTTTTGAGCGGCGCAGCTATGTCTGTCGCTCTGAATGATACAGAACTGGCGCATTATTTGGAGAAAGCATCGCGGATCAGTCCCGAACACCCCGTCGTTGTCAGCAAGTTCATCGAAAACGCCAAAGAGATCGAGATCGACGCCGTTGCCAAAAAGGGTGAGCTCTTTATCTATGCGATCTGCGAACACGTGGAAAACGCCGGCGTCCATTCCGGAGATGCGACCATGGTGTTGCCCCCCCAAAAGACCTATCTCGAAACCACAAGGCGTATGAAAAAAATAGCCAGACAGATTGCCAGCACGCTCGAAATCAACGGTCCCTTCAATATCCAATTCATCGCCAAAGACAATAAAGTGAAGGTGATTGAATGCAATCTGCGGGCATCCCGATCCTTTCCGTTCGTGTCAAAAATTTTCAAGATGAACTTCATCGACCTGGCCACACAGGTCATCATGGGTGTGGATGTTCCACGGATCGACAAATCCTGTTTTGAGCTGGACTATGTCGGCGTCAAAGCTCCACAATTTTCTTTCACCCGCATTAAAGGTGCTGATCCAGTGCTGAGTGTGGAGATGGCTTCGACGGGAGAAGTGGCCTGTATAGGAGACAGTTTCGAAGAGGCCTTTCTCAAGGCTCTTCTATCTGTCGGTTTCGCCTACCCGGAGAAAACGATCCTTCTTTCAACCGGACCTTTCGAAAGCAAGGCGAAGTTCCTTCCGACGGCCAAGCGGTTGAGAGATTTGGGATTCCATCTCTATGCCACCGAGGGGACTTCTGACTTCATGAAATATCACGGCATACACTCCGATGTCCTCTACTGGCCTCTCCAAAAAAAGGAGCCAAACACGCTATCCTACATTGCAGAGAGGAAAATCGATCTTGTCATCAACATTCCTAAAAGCATAGACGAAGAGGAATTGACGAACGATTATATCATCCGAAGAAAATGCATCGATCACAACATCCCTCTCATCACCAACCTGCAATTCGCAGAAAGATTCATCGATGCGATCGCCATTATGAATCCGGAAGACCTGAGCATCAAATCCTGGGATGAATATTAAAGGTTTAAAAGGAGCCGACAATATTAAAAGTATGTTTTTATAATTATGGTGTCGGCAGCTTTTATGAATAATTCAGAAAATTCTGGATTATTCACGAGTTGAGGTCGCCGCAAAGCCGAGGCAGTGGCCCTTGAAGATGTAGTTTTCTACCTCGAAAGGGTTACAACGAAGGTTTTGTGGTGAGATCGGCTCGCCCAAAGGGTAAAAGATGCCGACAATATTAAAAGTATGTTTTTATAATTATGGTGTCGGCAGCTTTTATGAATAATTCAGAAAATTTGTTTGATTTTAATGCCGTGGTAATACTTCTTCAAAATCTCTTTATAACCCGCACCCGCCAGTGCCATCCCGTAAGCTCCGACCTGGCATAAGCCCACACCGTGTCCCCAACCTCTACCGTTGAATACATAATGGGAAAGATCACCTTTTTCGTCGTACTCCCGGTCTATGACAAAAAGCATCTCCCTCAACCCCAGCACTCTCCGGACCCTGAGCCCCTTGACAACGACCTGTGTCGCATCTCCCTTGATCGATAGAGCTACGACCCTCTTAGAATCGCCTCTCTTCTGGACAGTCAGTTCTTCAATCTGTCCTACCGGGTAGTACTCGTTGATCCTTTTTTCCAAATCCTTTTTGGATATCCGAACCTGCCAGCTGTGAAGTGCTGAGCTTCGGTCTAAAACGTTCGAATAAGGAGGATAAAGGATCATCAAAAGCCGGATACGATTCCCCTTTTCGATCCAAGCGATCTCTTCTCCTCCCAGAAGATTAACATGCGACAGAAATGCACTGTTTTCATTATGCCTTTTGATAAGAAAACAACTCGGCGAAAGCTCTAAATCTTGCTCCTCGCTGTCCTCCTCGAGACGCACGTTTCCATCTTTAAGCTCTCTAAATGTTCCATGATGGGTCACATCAGGATGTCCCTGGATGATCCTCCAGAGGTAATGGACAACTTCACCGCGCGTGAGTGTCGCCTCCATCTCATCAACACTCGCAAAATCAGGAAATATTCCTTCTTGGATTAGATACGCCAGACGACTGCTCTCTTCTCCATTCCATTCACCGACATCCTTGAGAATAAACGTCTTTTCACTCTTGAGCATTAAATTGTCGATTTTTTCCTGCCATCCGAAAGCGTCGATCACAAGGTTAGCGAATGTCAGATAGTTGATAGGCACAGGCTCAGTCATCAAACTTTGCGTCTTTTTCCCCAGAACAGGCATCGCATTTTTGATCCAGAGGGCCGCTTCCTCATAGCTGATTTCCTCACCGTAATACAAAGGATCCATCTCTTGAGAGATAACCCCCAGGCTCAGCAGGGAGGCGATCTCGAGATTGATATTGTTTCCATTGATGTAAACAGGAAGAATCACGTTCTGGCTTTCCAGCGTCCACTCCTTCTGATTCTCATAAACACATTCTGTACTCCTGAGATAGGGAAGAGCAGGACCTTGAAAAATATCCTCCACATTCTCAGTCATCCCCCCGCACGTGCTCGTGTAGAGTGCATCGATCAGCTTTCCCCTGAACAAAGCGACCTCCCCATGCGTCTCATGCACAGCTCGGCTGGAAAGAGGGTGTTCTGTATTCATTCCCTTATAGAACTGTGATTTGGGTGTGTCGCATAAGTCGAATCCCAAGTCATCGTTCAGTCTCATGTTCTTGGTCGCGTATGTGCGAGCAGCTACAGCCTGAGCCTTGTGGGCCTCGATCTCATTAAAATTGTAGGGGGAAAGCTCGCTTGGCACAACAGACTTCAAATAGTCCTCGAGGTTGAGAATATTCACAAGGACAACTCCCATATGGCTCGCCCTTAAGATGAAGATTCCCCGATAATCCCTTCCCTTGAATGAGAGATAGCTTTGTTCCGTGCTGGGTATAAAATAGAGAACGGTGTTTTCGCTCAAGGTCTTCAGTTCATCGTTCACCAGAATCCAGAGAGGCTTTGATTCATCTTCGGTGACCTCCTCTTGGAGAATCCACGTGTCTTTGACACCGATTGCGTTTAGCTTACTGACAAAACCGAGAGCATCTCCCCGTGTGATAAAGTCACCCACGATGACCTGATAGAGCCCTTCGATCCTATCCTCAGTGTCATCCGTGACAAAGACCTTATGAGAAATGACGGTCCTGAGTTCATGTGCGATATGCTCTGCTTCTTCAATATCATTGGTTTGTGCAACTTGTATCAAAAATTTTTCTGAGAGTTTTTCTTTATGACCTTTAACGAACACCTCATCGACATCCTCTGCGATAAGTTTGTAATTTTCTTTGACTTCATAGATCTTCATCCCATCGGAGGCGGAAATCTGAATCTGGCTCAAGTTGACACCCAATCCTATCCGGATGATCGGTTTGGGAATCAAAAACCCATGAAAAAAGGCCTTTTCTCCGGCAAACTCGACCGGATCGCTCCCCAAAAACAGCAGAGAGACCGCGGCGATTACGATGTAGTTCAGATTCTGTCTAAGGATTTTTTTCATGGGCTGACTTGATGGAATTATATGGAAATAATCGGCTAAGTGTCAAGTAAAAATTCTATATATTCAACCTCTCCTGTTTATTTATACAATATCTTGTGGCATATATTCCTGTTTTAGAAAGCCATACTATAGCGGAATGGCCTCTGCATGTCAACCCTTTTTCATGTAAGGAAGCATCCCCAAATCCGTGAAGATTGATCCCTGAGTGTCCTCATGAGTGGTTCGAAAGAGAAAAAAATGTTGACATGATTTTTGATTGCAACCAGAATTGATTTAATCATTCGACAATTCAGAGGAGCACAGGATGAAAAGGGCCGTTCTTTTGGTTTTTGTTATTTTGTTATTTTCTTTGAACGGATGGGGTGAGTCCATTGACAGTCTCTCCCATCTATTTTTACCCGGGAAAGGAATTCAAGATGCAGATAACGATACTTTTGCCGATCGAATTTCACTCTGCATAATCATTCCAGACGACCCAAAACCCCATGAGTTGGCTCTTGCATCTGACATCGCTGCCCGAGCCAATCTCGAGAGTCTGGTGGTCGATCTCTCACTGGTCAAAAAGGAATCTGAGATTCGGGAAAAAACGATTCCGAGCCTCCCGGTACTTATCGGGAGCAATACTCGATGGGCCGGAGGATTAGAAAAGAAGGGTCTGCTCAATCTTTCATCGTTATCCGAACACCAAGGCTATGTGACCGTCTTTAAGGACGAAAGGCAGATAGGGATCGCTGTCGTTGGTGGTTCTCCGGAAACTCTCCTCCGCACCGGCCGGGCCTTTTTTCTCCGCTGGCCCTATGTATGGGATATCTGGGGACAAGAGGAAGGAGCCACCTATCATACGATCGAAAACGACCTTGCTGCGTTCCTCAAGGATTCAGAAATTAAATTCGAGCGAGCCCTGATTCACAGTGTTCTTTACGAGTTCCCTCCCACTGACTCACCTCACGAATCTCTAAGGCGGTTAAGATTCAATACCGGCGAGATCAAGACCATGCGAGTGGAAATCGATTTCCCCGACTCCAAACAGAAAAACCGAGCGCTTGAGGCATTCAAGGAGCTCGAGGCCCACCATCTTAGAGGACTCCGAACCCATCTTCTGACCTATTCCGGCTGCGCCCAAATCATTTTTGAACTTAAATCAGGATCTCAACATTCTTCATGTTCTCTCAGCCGGGTCGGTTATCCCAAACGGCTGCTGACTCCCTCTTACAAATCTGTTTCCAAGCCCAAGATCAAAGGAAAAGACTTTGACCTGCGCAGTCTGATCTCGACCAAAGGGTTCTACTCCGATATCAACGATGACAATATCCGAGACAGGATCGACAGCAAGATCGTTATCCCTCAGGACACAAGCATAGAGGGGGTAAGTGCACTGGCCTCCAAGATGGTATTGTCATCTGCCGGAGGCACCTTCCCTCTTCTCTATTTGGATACAGAGATCGAGGACGAAAAAGCGCTTATTTCACCCATTATTATCGGTACGACAAACACACTCTATAAATCGCTCATCAAAACCGGAAAACTCAAACCTCCCCCACTCCTTCCCGGTCAGGGCCTGGCTTCCATTATTCCTAAAGCCTTCAATCCATCAAATGCTCTTGTCGTTACGGGAAGCGACAGGAAAGGTCTTGAAAAAATCCTCGCTTATCTGAGCCGAACATATCCTTATCTCGACGAATACGGAGAAGGACATGCGAAGATCGATGATATTCCCGGAATCGTTGAGGAGTTCCTCGAAGGAAAAAACGGCAGTGCTGAAGCCTATTTCAAACATCAGCTCGATTCGACCGTCATCGATGAGATCAAAGACAAGGAACTCGAGTATTTCCGAACTCAACTTTATCTCCACCAGGAGAATAAAAGGTTCGAATCCTCAATGGAGGAGCATTTCAAAAGGACTCTCAGAGCGGATTCATTCGAAATGAAAAGCTATGAGCTCCGGGATAGCAAAATTGTATTCTCAAAAGAAAAGGAGTTTCTCTGGGAGGGGGAAGAAGCTCTTCAAATGATCGAAAAACACATCTCTTCGCTTTCCGGCGCGTCGGATGGGATTAAGATTCATTTGAGAGTGAGCGAGTCGCCGGAAGTCCGGCGTCTTTTGAAACAAAAGATCGAAGAGATGTGCGAACGACTCGAAATATCCCCTTACGAAGTTGAGGTTTTATCCGCTTACAAACAGGGATTCTATTGGCTATCAGAAAGAGTTATCCCGGAACTCAAAAACAAAGATACAGAGAGAATCACGATCCGATTCGGTGCAGAAAAGGACGACTTCGGCAAGCTTAAAAGGTTCTATGCCGAACCTTACCGCTGGCTTCAGGAACTCTATCCCGTAGATGACATTATCGCTCTCGAACTCGGGATTCCCATCGAAAATATCACCTTCGAAAAAAAAGAAGGCAGCGATCCCATATACGAGGTCCTTGCCTACGGGAAAAAAGGCAATCCGCATTTTAGGGACAGTTTTTCGCCGAAAATAATCGAATCGCTCTATCTCGACGTTCTCCCCGAATGGGGGACAGTCAAACGCACGACCGGATGGTTGGAGATCGATAGGGGAACAAAAATCGTTATCGATACCGCTTTAAAAAGCGACCTCGAACGTTTCTGGGATTACTATCAAAAAGAAATCCTTCGCGAAGTCTACACATATATCCTGGACAAGACGGGCAATGAACCATCGTTTAAAAAACAGCCCTATTTCAAGAGACTGCTCATAGAGATGTGGTTCAGTGAACCGGATTATCTTTTGGGTCTCGACCAGGAGATCATCAGCAGTCTTGAGGCGATTCATGATGAGATCTATTTCGACACCTTAGATTTTCTGCGCGGCATTACCGACATAGAACTGGATGAGGATGAAACCGAAGAAGACACATCGCGGTACTCGGCTCCAGGAAACGTTCTTCCAGTGATCCATCCATCCCTAGAGGGAAAATCCGGACGGATAAAGGTTCAATTTGACGGATGGCAGGCCAAAACTCCTCAGATCGTACTTCATTGGAAGGAAAAGGGGAGGAGAGAGCACACAAAGACCTTGACTTTTCCGGACCTTAAAATAAAAAAAATTCAGATCCCGGAATTGACCTACGGCGGCACAGGGGAGAAGATCGCAAATATTCTTGTTTCCTTCGAAGCAGAAAAGGAATCTGATTACCTCAGTATCATAGAGATCATCCATTCTCACAGAAAGCTACTGGAAGAGGGTTCGCTGGCCTCGACCATACGCGTTCCCGGATTGAACGCTCTGACTTTGAAGATCAAGCACAAAGATCTGGTTAAAGAGGAATCGATCCCGGTGAAATCGGAAAGCTCCGCATCTCTAAAATCCGAGCCTGAACAAAACCCAGGTCAAGCTCTTGTCCCTACAGATAAGATCATATCCCCTGATATGTGTTTGGACATCGTCTCCCAACTCTCCAAATACACAGGGATAAATGCCTATTTTGCAGGGGAGTCTTACGAAAAGAGAAAGATCCCCGTGCTCGAAGTGTACACACCTCAAAAAAAATATGTATCCTTGCCTCGATTGATCACTTTCAAACCCACTCTTTATCTCAGCGGGCGTCAGCACGCCAATGAAGTTTCTTCGACAAATTATATCCTCAAGTTTGCAGAACTTCTGGCTACAGACACAGCCTACCAGGAATATCTAAAAAAGATGAATTTTGCCCTTCATCCGATGGAAAATCCAGATGGTGCCGCCCTTGCGTATGAACTCCAGAAAATCACGCCCCATCACAGCCTTCATGCAGGTCGTTACACCTCATTGGGAATCGACGTCGGTTACCAAGTGAACGTTTCCAAACCTTTACTTCCAGAAGCGAAGGTCCGCAAAAATTTATGGGAAAAATGGCTGCCGGATATTTATCTTAATCTTCATGGCTATCCTTCCCACGAATGGGTTCAGCAATTTTCCAACTATTCACCCTATCTATTCCGTGACTACTGGATCCCAAGAGGATGGTTCGCCTATTTCAGGAGTGTCTCACTCCCCATTTATAAAGAGTGGAAAAAAGCGGCAGAAGATGTCAGGTCATCGATCACCGAGGAATTCAAAACCCATGAAGGGATCTATACGTCGAATAAAAAGTTCTATGACCGGTATTACCGATGGGCTGCACGCTGGCAGCCGCATATGAACTCCCTCGAAATATATGACGGTGTGAACCTGTACATCAAAAGACGCTCACCCCGGGAGAGTCGATTATCCCCGAGGAGGCGTATTACATATGTAGAGGAAACACCCGAGCTTATGGATGAGACGGCCCATGGATCATGGCTTCAATTCCTGACCGATCAAGGACTTGCTTATTTGCAAGCCCACATCAATTATCTGGCCCATTCCAAACACGCGATCGCCCGGATCGAAGAAGAAAGCCAGGACAGGATCCATATCCATTTCGTGAGGCGCCGACCTGGCGAGCCGGATGAATAATTCAGATGGAATCTGGGTTATTCACGAGTTGAGGTTGCCGCAGATGCAAGGCGTCGTTCCATGAAGACGTGGTCGTCCACTTCGAATGGGACGCAACGCAGCAGATGTGGTAAATTCAGCTCGCCTGTAAGGGAAAAGATGTTGCCAATAGGATATGAAAGGAAGGGTTGTGAGTATAGATTTGGCAACAGCTTTTATGAATAATTCAGATTTGTAAAATGGGTGCTTAGATATTATAATTAAATCCACCTTCGAGAACGAGGTGTGGCAAAGAGATCACAAATGAACAAACCTGAAGCTGCTGAATCGGTCCTGAATCTACTCATACTGGATGATGAGACATCTCCCTATGAAGCGGTCAATCAATCCTCTCTTGGAAGTGACCTGGGATTGTATTTTACTCCGCCAGATGAAGAAGCTTTCACTGTCATAAAGAACAATAATATCCATGCGTTATTGATCGACCTTGATAAAGACGAAGCGCAAGGACGAAAGTGGATCGATCGTCTAAAACAATTCGATCCCCTTCTCGATGTGATCGTCATTGGAAAACCCCTCCATTCGGAAAAGGTTGTCACTCTGATCAACCAAGGGGCGACGACATATTTGACAAAACCACTTCAAAAAAAAGCTCTTGAGCAGCTTTTTTCCGAGATCATCAATAAACGTACTCTAAGGCGCGAAACTTATATTCTGGAAAAAAAGCTAGAAAAGAAATATTTCTTCCACAATATCATAGGAAAAAGTCCCTACATGCTCGAGATCTTCGCGCTCATTGAAAAAGTGGCTAAATATTTCACCAGTATATTGATAACGGGGGAGACAGGAACGGGCAAAGAGATGGTCGCCCGCGCGATCCATGATCTTAGCTCAAAAGAAAATTCTCCTTTAATTATCTGCGACTGTGTCTCTATCCCTGAAAATCTCTTTGAATCGGAGCTTTTCGGTTACGTAAAAGGGGCGTTTACAGGAGCTGACAAGGATAAAAAGGGACTTTTCGAAGAGGCAAACAACGGCATAATTTTTCTGGATGAGATCGGGGAAATCCCCCTTTCGATTCAAGCGAAACTCCTCCGGGTCTTGGAGCAGCACGAGTTCAGACCTCTGGGTTCGAATGAGATCCGAAAGGTCGATGTCAGAGTGATCGCTGCGACCAGTCGTAATTTACGGGACGGCGTCAAAAAGGGCGGATTTCGCGAAGACCTCTTTCACAGGCTGAATAAGGTCGAGATTCATCTTCCACCCTTAAGAGTGCGGTCAGAGGATATCCCCATACTGATGCGCCATTTCCTCGATATCTTCAACAAAAAATTCAACAAGGACTTAAGGGGAGTTTCCCAACAGGTTCAAAAGTTGTTCCAAAAGTATGAGTGGCCCGGGAATGTTCGTGAGCTGGAGAATGTTCTGGAACGAGCGGCCATTCTTGCCAAGTCCCACTTCATCGATATCTCTGATCTGCCCGAGTACCTCCAAGATTCGGCGCCACCATCTGCAAAACTTCCTTTTATAGGTAGAGAGCACCTTTCCACACTGAATGAGCTGGAAAAAGAATATATAATCTACCTGCTCGACCTCGTCGGTAACAATCTGAAAAAAACAGCCAAAATTCTCAATATTTCAAGAACGACACTCTACAATAAGCTAAAAAAGTACAACATTACCCACTGACCCCCTCCGGTAAATGAACAATATTTAAACACCCGCATTAAAATATGTGTAATTGTTTTATTTTCTGTATGTTAAAGTAATCATTGAGAACATGTGTCCAATTTTTTAACATAAAGCCTTCTCCAAGTAATGCCCATAAATCTTACTTAATTTCTTTACAATCAATAAGATAAACATTTTTTTCCCTATGGCATCTTTCTTGCCTTACTTCTCATGTGGAACAAGGAGAGATGCCGTGGAAAAAAAGGAAGTGAACGATCATAGATTTTGGATTATTCTCATAGCATTCTGTGTCCTGATGATCTTTACGGTCGAGGGCTTTGCAACAGAAACCAATCGGGATTCCCTGATTGCCGAACAAAACTCCGTTATGGAAAAATACATGTTTTCTCTCGATCTAAGCCCGATAGACTCTTACACGACAAAACAATTACATTTAACTCCATTAGTTATGGGCACCTCGCAAGAGTCCGAAGCCCATCCGTTCGTTCTGACTGAAGTTACGTCTTCTCCTCTCTCCCCCCAAACAACGCGAGCTCCTCGCAAAACCAAGCTCCAGAATTCACTCTACACAACATCTTTGATAACGCTGACAGCGTTAAACATCGCGGATTATTTCACCACAGTGCAAGCCCTCAAACACAAAGAGCTCGAAGAGGGCAATCCCGTCATGAAACCGATAGTGAAAAACATCTATGTTTTTACGGCGGTCAAGCTTGGGATCGCAGCCCTGGATATCTACTTCCTTAAAAATCTTTATAAAAAGAACAAGCCGCTGGCGTGGGTGCTCAGTGCAGCCGCAAACTTTGCCATGTCCTACGTGGTCGCAAACAATGTAAAAATGATTGGAGACGTCCGATGACTCAAACAGGTTCTACAGAAAAGATAAGGAAGATGGTTGGCTAGCATGCATAAGTTAATGCCTAAGTATCTCTACTTTTATCTCGTTTTCAACAGCGATGCCAACTATCGCGCAAAGCTCCCCACTCTAGAGGATCTAAAAAGCGATTATATCGGTTACGTATTGGACATAACGAAAAACAACGTCTCCGAAGCCTGCGAGATTCTACACATCTCACGGCCAACAATCCACAACAGGAAAAGAAACCGTCTCCTGCATTAGCGCTTATCGCTTTTTCTTTCCATCTTTATCAATCAACAGGCTAAACTTTTTTAGATGCCTCTCGTATATACCACGAAGTTGAATTTTTGCTTTACTCTGGTCATTCTTACAGCTAAAATCTTACGCATAGGAGGAATCAATGAAAAGAGCAACCTCGTTGTGTGTTTTAAGCTTATTTATTATCAGTTTTATGGCGATTCCAGCAAAAAGCCAATCAGTGGACGAAATCCTGGAAAAGATGATCGACGCTATGGGTGGCAGGAAAGCACTCGAGAATATCAAGGACACGACAATTTCTGGATCGATGGACCTGACACAGATGGGTTTGAGCGCTGCAATCACCGTTTCTCAAAAAGAACCCAACAAATCTCGTTTCGACATCGAGGTGATGGGAATGGTGATCACTCAAGCATGTGATGGAGAGATTGCCTGGATGACCAATCCTCAAACTGGTATGACAGAAGAGATGCCAGAAGACCAAGCCGTATACATGAAAAGGGAATCTTTGGGAAATTCTGTCTATCTTGATCCAAAAAAATTCGGGATCACCTTCTCCTATAAAGGCAAGGAAAATATCGAAGGCAAAGATTATCTTGTTCTGGAACAGGCCTATGCCGACGGGTTTACATCAACCATCTTCCTCGATCCCGACACCTATCTCGCTTTCAAGGGCAAGGGAAAAACTCTCAATAATATGGGTGTCGAAGTCGATGCGGAAACCTTTTTTTCAGACTATAAAGAGGTGGAGGGGATCATGGTTGCACACACCCTCGTATCTTACCAGGATGGCGAAGAATTCATGACCATGACCATCACAGACGTCAAGTTCAATTCTGGATTGGAAGATAGTCTGTTTGCTATGAATTAGATCTCGAATTATTCATTATAAAATCTATCTTCGAAAATCCACGATTAGACCCGCCCCAACTCAAAATTGAGGCGGCGCAAGGGAAACGGTTTATGAAAAGGGTTCAAACAAAACTGATGAAAAATTTTGCGATCCACATTCTCTTGTTTTTAGCGATCTTCATCGCCTCTTGTGCGGTGAACCCTGTCACAGGAAAAAGGGAGCTGAGTCTATACTCAGAGCAGGACGAGATTGCCATCGGCAAAGAGGTTGATGGGCAGATCCGGAGTCAATACGGATTTTACAATGACCCTGCTCTGAATGACTATGTAAGAAGAGTCGGAGTTTCAATGACACCTCACACTCACCGGTCCCATCTCGAGTACCATTTCGCTGTGCTC
This sequence comes from Candidatus Aminicenantota bacterium, assembly GCA_050124775.1. Lineage (GTDB taxonomy): Bacteria > Acidobacteriota > Aminicenantia > Aminicenantales > Aminicenantaceae > WTAW01. The sequence continues at coordinate 1,206 of JASFEP010000046.1, read as the reverse complement.
GACTCCCCGGTGGTCAATGCGTTCGCTGTGCCTGGGGGTTATGTTTATGTCACCCGCGGCATCCTGGCTCTTATGAAATCCGAGGCAGAATTAGCAGTCGTCCTGGGCCATGAACTCGGACACGTCAATGCCCGTCACAGCATCAAAAGGATGAGCGAGCAAACCCTCTTCGGCCTGGGGCTTGCCGTGGGAGCCTCATTGAATAAAACAGTCTCCGATATCGCCGGACTCGCCGGTGTAGGGATGCAACTGCTCTTCCTTAAGTACAGCAGGGATGACGAGAGACAGGCAGACCAACTGGGTGTCGAATACTCCCGGAAAGGAGGCTATAACCCAGGAGAGATGATAGGCTTTTTTAATTCTCTCGAGAAAATGGGAGATCTATCAGGCCGACAGACCATACCAGGATTTCTCTCCACCCACCCCCTAACGAGCGAGCGCGTCCAAAACACAAAAGACATGCTGCTCGAAACGGATGATAAGCTCCAAGTCAAACCCGCACCTTATCTGAATAGAATCGAGAATATGGTTTATGGGGCGGATCCCCGCCAGGGGTTTGTGGAAAAGAACACATTTTATCATCCTGAAATGCGATTTTCTTTCGAATTTCCTCAAGCCTGGCAACTGCAGAACATGCCTGCTCAAGTTATAATCGGATCTGAAAACGGAGAGGCGGCCGTTATCCTCCAAGCGGAAAAAAGCTCAGAGGACCTTCGCAACTATGCGCAAAAAAAGACTGCGGATGTCGAGAATTTACAATTTCGCAGCGACCAGAACCGCCGGATCAACGGCTTAAGCGCCTATCAGCAAGATTTCGATTATTATCCTCAGGATAGCCCGGACTTGAGAGTCCTAATGACATTTATCAAGTACGGATCATACATCTACAACTTCACAGCGCTCAGCACCATCCCTAAATTCAACGGTTACGAGAATCAGTTCGATAGAATCATCACTTCGTTCCGCAGACTCACAAACAGAGCGTACCTCAACCGCCAGCCCAAAAGGATTAAACTTTACACAGCAAAAGGAAGAAAAACACTGCAGAATATTTTTCGGGAAACGGGGTTGGATGAAGACCTATGGCCCAGGTTCGCGATCATGAATGGGATGGAACTCGTTGAAATTCCTGCCCGTGGGCAGCAAATCAAAATCATAAAACAGGGGATGTAAGAGGCTCAGGTTGAGGCTTCTTCGAGCACGCTG
>JASFEP010000045.1:0-16942 GCA_050124775.1 Candidatus Aminicenantota bacterium | reverse complement strand
CATCAATGCGTTTTCGTCTGTCATCAATTCTGTCATGGCCCTTTTGGTAGCGTTCACAGGAGGATACAGTCTTGTCCTCTGTATGGCAGGAGCTGGCTACCTCATGGCACCCCTTTTCCTCAACTTTCCCTCAATGGTCAACTCGACAACTGATTCAGAGGAGATGGGTGAGCAACAGCGAAAAATCTAATGCTTTTGCGCTTCTCCTGTCATGGGGACAAAACGAACGCCCAAAACATGTCTGACCTTGGGTTTCCCCTTCACTTTGGTGACAAGAGCCAGGGTCTGGTAGTAAAGAGTACTCCCCAAAGGAATGATCAACCTTCCCCCATCCTTCAGTTGATTCAAAAGCGGCGGGGGAATGTGGTTTGCCGCACATGTCACGATAATGGCATCGAATGGAGCTTGCTCCTTCCACCCAAAGTAACCATCGCTGTGTTTGACCTGAATCGAATTGTAATCCAACTCTTTGAGTGTTTCCAGAGCTTTCTTTGCCAATTTTTCTTTGATCTCTATGGAATAGACATTGTCTGTGATTTGAGCGAGAACAGCAGCTTGATAGCCAGACCCGGTCCCGATCTCCAAAACCTTTTCGCCTTTTTTAAGCTCGAGATATTGGGTCATCAGTGCAACGATGTAAGGTTGTGAGATGGTCTGTCCTTCATCGATGGGGAGAGGATGGTCGGCATAAGCTTGACTTCGGTATCGGGGATCGACGAAAAGATGCCGCGGCACCGCTTTCATGGCATCCAGCACTTGTTGTGAAGTTATATCACGACCGGCCAATTGCCTTCGAACCATTTCGTTTCTCTTTTGCGTGTATGTGTCTTCCTTTGAATTTAAAACCGCTACCACATTTATCACACACAGGACCGCGAGCACGCACATCCTCTTTCTTTTTCTTTCAATCATGGAATGGGCCACTCCCCTCTGTCCCTTTTCCAGCAAATTCGGCACATGAATCACCACGTTAAAAATCATTCAGCAATATATATAATAATAAAAAAGGTGTATATCTGCCAACTCCCCTTTTTATTGAAAAGCGATCAGAGAAGATGTTTTCGCTCCTATCGCTCGATTCATCATCTTTAACACATTATTTAAAAACACGCATCATTGAGACAAACTCTTCCAAAAAGAGGTAACCCTAAGAGGTGAGATAACTTTCCGAAAAATCACCTTTGGATTCCTCTCAACAGGTGATTGACGACTTTTGGGAGATTTGACACCATGTTGGCAAGATTAATGAAAATAATATATTTACCAGGCGAAAAAGTATTATTTTAATTTGACAAAGCCAATGATTTTTGATAATACCTTAAACAAGTCGACACGCATTATTAGCTATGCTCTTTGCAACATGGAAAGGAAAGCCGTGTATCCTGGTTCGTTCGATCCTATTACCAATGGCCATGTAGATATCATTGAAAGGGGGCTGAAGATTTTCGACCGTATCATTATCGCTGTCCTGGAAAATCCCAAAAAACAGCCTCTATTTTCGACTAAAGAGAGAGTAAGAATGATTCAGGATATTTTTCTGGATCAAAAAAGGATCGAGGTCAAGGCATTCGACGGGCTTCTCGTGGATTTTGTGAGAAAAAACAGCGCCAAAATCGTCATTAGAGGGCTTCGTGCTCTTTCCGATTTCGAGTATGAATTTCAGATGACACTCATGAACAGACAACTGAATCCCGATATCGAGACCCTTTTTATGATGCCCAGCATCAGTTATTCTTTCCTCAGCTCTAATCTTGTGAAAGAAGTCTCCATGTTGGGCGGTAGCCTGTCGGGTCTGGTGCCTGCAGAAGTGGAGAAAAAATTAAAGAAAAGCATTCAAAGGACAAACTAATAAAAAAAAGAGGAAAAAAATGTTTGGATTAGGACGTGACAAAGAAATGGTTGGGGTAGATATCGGTTCCTATTCCATCAAAGCTGTCGAACTCAAAGCGAAGAAAAAGGAAGGGGAAACACAATTCGATGTGAAGAAGATCGGTTACGAGCTCCTTCCCCATGACGCAATTGTCGAAGGGACGATCATCGATTCCGCAGCTGTCGTCGAAACCATCAAAATGGTTTTTGATGAAAACAAGATCACAAATAAAAACGTGGTCATTTCGATCTCGGGGAACTCGGTTATCATCAAAAAAATCGCACTCCCTTCCATGGAAACGGAGGAATTGGCCGAATCCATCATATGGGAGGCGAAACATAACATCCCCTACCCCTATGAAGAAACCAATGTGGATTATGCCATCCTGAAACCCGCTCCCCACTCCGAAGAGAAGAACCTGGACATCCTTCTTGTGGCAGCGAAAAAGGATAAGATCGCAAACTATAGTAATGTCATCTCTCAAGCCAGAAAAAACCTTGAAGCGATCGAAGTGGATGTATTTGCGCTGCAGAACGCACTGGAATATAACTATCCAGAGATCATCAACGCAAAAACAGTGGCAATGATCAACCTCGGAGCTAACATCACAAACGTAATCATCATCGATCGGGGAAATCCTCAACTGTTTCGAGACTTATCGATCGGCGGATCGTTCTTCACGGAAAACCTGAGCAAGGACCTCAACATCAGTTTCGATGATGCGGAGAAGGTGCTGAAAGGATTGCCTGTGAAGGATATTCAACCCGATCAGTTGCAGACAGTGCTCGACATGAACATGCAGAATCTTCTCGAAGAGATAGAGAAAACCTTTTCTTTTTATGAAGCAGGAGAGAAAAAGGAGAAAAAGATCGAACACATTTTCCTGAGCGGGGGACTCTCAAAGCTTAAAGATCTGCCGAGTAGTTTTGAACAAAAGTTCAACATTAAAACAGAAATTTTCAATCCGTTCCGCAGAATTTCTTACGATGATAAGAAATTCGATAACATCTATTTCGAGGAAATGGCCGCTCTGTTTGGAGTGGCCACTGGCCTTGCAACAAGAAAAATGGACAGATAAACCATGATCAGGATAAACTTACTCAAACCTGAAAGAAAAGAAATCGGAGAAACGCCTGCTGCCCCGGTCCCTGAATTCAGGGAGAAAAAACGGCAGCCGTTCGCGGCCTTGATCGTGCTTTTTGCACTGGTCGCGATCGTCGCTCTTTTTTTCTACCAAAGGAATGCCCTGACAAAAGAGAATAATCTTTTAAGAGAGGCGCAGGCAGAGAAAAAAAGTCTTCAAGACGTCGTTGTCAAACTCGAAGAGCTGGAAAAGCAAAAAAGTCTCTTTGAGAGAAAGATCCGAGTGATCACTCAACTGCAATCGCGTCAAGAAAACGCTGTTATCATCATGGATGAGCTCAGCAGGCACCTACCCAACTGGCTTTGGTTGACCGAGCTTTCCTTTTCCGTACAGCAAATAGGAGTGAAAGGGAGAGCGGTCTCCAATAACCTTATTGCCGACTACATATTCGACCTCGAAGAAAGCCCCTATTTCCGGAACGTCAACCTTATTTCCTCCACACAAAGGCGAGTGAGAAATAACCAGTATCTGGAATTCTCTCTCACGGCGACATTCGTAGGGCCTTCGCTCTTAAGCCCTGCATCTGAAGAACAAACAAAAGGGGAGATACGATGAAAGATTGGCCGTGGTATGGATATGTACTTTTAGCGGTGATTATATTTGGGCTCTTCTACTTCCTGCATTACAAAGGGAAGAACGAAGAGCTCCAAACTGTTCGTGAAGAAAGAATAAGGACGGAAGCAGAAATAGTTGAACTCAGAGCCAAGAAAAGGCAGATGGATCAGATCGAAAAAGATATCGAAGAGATGAAGGTGACATTAAGCCGTCTGGAAACCATAATCCCCCTAAGAGAAGAAATCAGTGATATTCTCAGAAAAATCCAGCAGCTCGCCTGGGATTCGAGGTTAACTATCGAGAAGTTCATCCCAAAGGCTGATGTGGACAAAGAATTCTACTATGAAAAACCTATCTCGATCGAGATTACCGGTAACTACCATAATCTGGCACTATTCTACGACAGACTGAGTAATTTTTCTCGCCTCTACAACATCGAAGATTTCACGATAAAATCTCTCCGTAACCAGACAGACGCTTCGACGATCACAGCACAATCGACTGCGACCACATACATTTTTAAAGAAGAAGTTCCTGAAGAAACTGAAGGGCAAGCGACGACAGGAGCACAAAAATGAAAAAAAACATCATGTTATTATTAGCCATCGGACTACTCATTTGGGGTTTTCAGCCCCTCACTGCACAAGAGGAACAACAGGAGCCTCCAGCCCAGCCGCCTGAAGAGATCTTCGAGAAGCAAGCCCCGACATACGATTCAGAAGGCCGAAGAGATCCCTTCAAAGACCTCCTTGCGGGAAGTGAAGTTGAAGAGCGGGGGGGAGAAGGCGTGGGTTCATACATGATCGAAGACATTGTCCTCATCGGTATTGTCAAGATCAAATCAAAATATATTGCTATTATTAACGGGCCCCAGGGATTCCCCTACCAGATCAAAGTTGGAGATAAGTTCGCCAACGGATTTGTCCTGACGATCGATGACGACAAGGTCGTGTTTCGACAGACTGAAGACAGGGGCGTGCCGCTAACAAGGCCAAGAGATATTACAAAAGAAATTAACCCAGAGGAGCGATAACATGAAAAGGAACAAATATTTCCAGGCACTCTCCTTTTTGTGCGTCCTTACTCTCATAGGTGGTTTTGCGAATACCCATGAGTCAGAAGTTGTTTTAGGCAAGATCTCCGTTCATGCTGGTAAGCTAAACACCAAGGTCCTGCTGGAAGCACAGTCTCCTATGCCAGTCGTTCGATCTTATTATGCACCAGACCTCCCATCCACAGTAGTCGTCGACTTAAAATGCTCGGATCCATCACAAGAAGTTCAAGCGGAGCTGGAAGATTCTGAACTCGTCAAGGACGTGAATTTGGAAAAGGGAGATGGGGAAACCCTTAGGCTTTTAATCGGATTAAACGAAAAAGTCCCCTACAGAATCTACTCGAGTCAGAACACGACGATCATAGAGTTGAACAAGCTGCGTCATGTTCAAGGTGGTGAATACATTCTTGATACCGAAAGCCATGCGAATTCCATTCGATTGAGTGGTGTGACCGTCTCGACAGACGAGCAAAGATTGAACATCACAGCAAAAATGACTGAGGAAGTACTGACACATGTGTTTGCCCTCAACAATCCCCTCCGTCTGGTTGTAGACCTCTATGACACACTCCTCACGAGTAAAAGCTCAGATTATCCCATCTACAATAATGGCGTAGTCAGAGTAAGGACTGCACAGTTTCAAAACTCAGACACTCAAAAAATCACGCGTCTTGTATTCGACCTCACCGAACCGAAATTCTACACGATCGACACACACTCAGGCGAGTTCACGGTTTCATTTTACAATGAACCTGGCCCCGAGCTTGCACAAAGTTGGAGTGAGCCAGAGCCTGAAACGGTAGAGGAAGTTGTCACCTATGAGGAAGAACCTGTAAAAACTCTGGAGATTGAGAAAGAAACTCCTGTCCATACCGCTGACACATACATCGAAGAAGCATCCATCCAAACGAGCGATAAGCCTTTCGCAGAAAATTCCGTTGCAGATATTGCTCCCCAAGAAACAGAAGAAGAGGGCATCAACGAGACCCCAGCACCGCCAGAAGAGAGCGAACCCACCGTTTGGGAAGAAGATAACCAAACTCTGTCTGCTCCGGATATCGAGCCCTATGAGGAACCGGAGCCGGCCGTAGAAACACACACTGAAAAGACAGAACTTGCCAAAAACGCCGAACCCAACGGGAATGGGTCAGCCCATTACATGCCGCAAGAGCAGTTCACTCCCCAGACAGTGGCAGAGCAACAGGTCAAGTACACGGGTGATATCCTGAGTCTAAAGTTTAAAGATGCAGACTTGAGAGACGTTATTCTTTATTTAGCCGATTTCGCTGGACTCAATGTCGTTTTCGATCCCGAAGTCAGGGGAACGGTCACCGTCGACCTCAAAGACACTCCCTGGGATCAGGCCCTGGATATCATCCTCAGAATCAACAAGATGGGCAAAACTCTCGAGGGCAATGTGCTTCGTATCGCTCCAACAGCAGTTTTAGCTAGGGAAAAGGAAGAGGAACGAAGACTTCAAGAAGCACAAGTGATCGCGGGACCTACGGTCGTAAAGACATTTACTCTCTCCTATTCCCGTGCATCAGAGGTCGAAGGCCTCCTGAGATCCAAGATGTCGGAACGCGGGGAGATGATTGTTGACGAGCGCACGAATACGCTCATCATCACCGAAGTTCGGGACAGGATGGAAGTCTTGGAGCGGCTGATAAACGTTTTCGATACAGCCACACCTCAAGTGTCGATCGAAGCACGGATCGTGGAAGCCACGTCCACATTCATCAGAAACTTGGGTGTTCAGTGGGGATTCCGTGGGATCAACGATCCTTTTTACGGCAACCAGACCTCCCTACAATTTCCTAACAGAACGCTGGTCGATGGAGCCTTGATCCCTCAGGGAATCGTCACGAAGGGAGTCGGGGGTCCGCTGGGCGGATACGGAATCAATTTGCCCGCACCGGCATTCACCACGGCAGTCGGGCTTTCCATGGCGAATGTCCTGGATACTTTCAGGATCGACATGGCCCTGACAGCGCTGGAAACCTCCGGTGAAGGCCGCATCATATCAGCGCCCAAAGTTACAACACAGAACAACCAGGAAGCAGAGATCATTCAGGGCCGGCAGATCCCGGTTCAGACAGTGGCCAACTTCACTGTGACAACACGGTATGTGAACGCAGCTCTCGAGCTGAGAGCCACTCCTCAGATCACAGCAGAAGGAACGATCATCATGTACATCGAAATCAGGAATAACGCGGCTGATTTTGCCAATCTAGTCAACGGAATTCCTCCCATCACCACACAGAGCGCACAAACGACCGTAATGGTTCCCAATGGAGGAACGACAGTGATCGGAGGGATCTACAGGACTGAGGACTCGATCACACGAGAAAAAGTTCCTTTGCTACATAAAATCCCCATTCTGGGAAATCTCTTCAAGTCCTTTGCGCGGACTAAACAGACAAGGGAACTTCTAATTTTTATAACTCCCAGAATAATCAGATAAGAGGGTGGAACAATGAAAACGCTAAAAACACTCTTTAAAATCCTGACAATCCTTCCGGTTATTTTGCTCTACATTGCATGCAATCCACTTTCGGATGATACGCGGTCTGCAAGTATGCTCATCGTAGAGAACCTGACGGGAAGTGACATGGAAGGGAACCTGGCCAACTTTCTCCAATCCGATGTGATTTACCAAGATCCCGATGATCCATCAAAAGATACGATTTATGCCGACCCAGCACTCGTCGCCTTCAGAGCACAACTTCTCGATCCTGCTTCTCTGACTGGTCCATCGCACTTTAACGATATCAAAGTCACACGTTACGTTGTCTCTTACATTCGAGCCGATGGCAGAAATACAGAGGGCGTGGATGTCCCCTATTCCTTTGAAGGGAATCTTTCTATCGTTGTGCCCATCGACAGTGGAGTGGAGGCGAATTTCGTCATCGTGAGGGAAGTTGCCAAACTCGAACCGCCGTTGATCGGTTTGCATGAATGGAGGGACTCCGGTGTCATCAACTGCACAGCCAAAGTGGACTTCTATGGTGAGGATCACGTCGGCAATCAGATCAAAGCCACTGGATATCTAACCGTTTATTTCGCAAATTTTGCCAATGAATCCTCTGGCAATGGTGGAGGAAACTGATGAAAATAAAACATAGCCTACTCATCTTTTTATTGGTCGTGAGTTTGGTCTCTTTCTACTCCTGCAGAAATAAGGTCGACCAACCCGCTCCAACAGGCCCCTCGACATTCTCTGTTCTGATGATCGCTTCAGCCAGTCCCAATGTTCTCATAGCGAGAGCGACTGGAGCACGAGATGCGAGCAACGTCACTGTCACGCTAACAACTTTTCAAGGTGTTCCCCTCGCCGACGAGACGATCATTTTTGATGTGTACGATATGACTATAGGGAATACACTGGAAAATTATGGTTATTTCGAGGGGAACCAATCTGTTGTTGCTAAGACCACGGATTCAGACGGCCGTGTTTCTGTGACTTACTACGGACCGGTTTTTGAAGAAGTAGTTTATTACTGGGAAATGGTTCCCGGGGTTGATCCCCCGCCAACAAGCGGTGACTTGCCTGCCCTTCCCCTTCCCCCAGAAGGAGTACACATTCGAGCCTCCCTTGCTTGGCAAGGGAAAGAAATGATCAGTGAATTCGCTCCGATTCAAATCGTGAGTGAGCTCGACAAAAAAATCAGGTTACAGGCATCTCCCAATGTGCTTTGGATAACTTCCGGCTCCCTAGGATCACGTCAATCCACGATCACAGCAAAAGTAGCTGACTTAAAAGGGGCACCTGTCAGAGGCGAAAAGATTTGGTTGGAATTTATGAGTGGACCTGGAGAATTTAAACAAAACGGAAAAAGGAAGATCTCAGGAAAAACCGATCAAAACGGTGAAGTGGTGGTTACATATCTAGCGCCCAAAAGAAGCGAGATCTATACAGATGGAATCTTAGTGAAGATCCAGGCACAATTACAGACTTCAGATCCGTCATGGGCTCATGCAGAAACTTTAATTCGACTGAACAGGGGCGACTGAAGCGAGATTTCTGTCCTATAACGCAGGTTATACAAAAGCTGCCAGCTTTTCAGGCTGGCAGCTTTTTTTTATCTCTAAAACGATTAATTCCCATTGAACCGAGATAATGATGTAGAAATTCCCATCAATAATAGAGGATCACTTTTTTATTCGCCCTCACCTTGTGAAGGGACCGTTTTAGCGCTTTATCCAGAGCTCGTTTTTTTTTGGATTTGATTATGAGTTGTACCCGGCTCTTTCCCCTCAACCTTGGAAGGGAGGCCAATGCCGGGCCCAAAACCTCCACATCTTTCGAATTCTCTTTCAACACCGACGAAAATTCCCTCGACTGCCTGGCCACCGATCGCAAGTTCACTCCCTGGAATAGGACCTCGACCATGTGCGTGTAAGGCGGGTAGTTCATGAGGCGGCGGAACTTTATCTCCTGCGAATAAAAGCCGTCATAATCAAGGCGTGCGGCCGAACGGATGCTGAAATGATCGGGGAAGGCTGTCTGGATCCAGATCTCAGAATTTTCGGCCGGACTCAGATGTTTCGTTGCTTGGACGATGCTCTGGAAAGCTTTCTGACTGGCACGGTAATCGGGCAGTGTAAGGATCATCTCTGGATAGAGAACAACCGCCAGGGAAACTTTCGATAGCTCAAGCTGATGGGCCATCAGCTGGGTCCCCACAAGGATGTCGATCTTTCTTTTCTGGAATTGATCAATGAGTCTCTCCCGGTCCTTCGGCCTTTTGGCCACATCCGAATCGAACCCCACCACCCGGCTCTGTGGAAACCTCCTCCTGATCTCCTCCTCAACAGCCTCCACTCCCATCCCTTTCTTGACAATGATCTTGTGGCTGCATTCAGGACAATTCGACATCTTCCCTTCTTCATGTCCGCAGTAATGACACACCAACCGCTCATTCCTTCTGTGATAGGATAGAGCGATATTACACTCCCGGCAACGGGGCGTGTATCTACACCGGGAACATGCAACATAAGAGGCATACCCCCTCCTGAAATGAAAAATCAGCACAGGATTTTTCTGCCGGAGAGCCTCACCAAGTCTTTCGATGAGCCTGACCGAAAGAAGCCCCCGATCGGCTCTGTGCTCGACGATCTCTGCATGCGGGAGAGTCGAATCCTCAAAAATATCGAGCAGACGATCCGTTTTCTTAAACTGAAAATACGATTCGACCGGAGGAGTGGATGATCCATATAAAAGAACGGCCCGTTCCTGCTGTGCCCTTAGATGCGCGCCTTTGCGTGCATCGTAAGAGGGATTCTCTCTTTGGAAGTAGGACTCATCCTGCTCCTCATCGACAATCACGAGGCCGAGATTCTCCATGGGTGAAAGCACAGCCGAACGAGGACCCACAACCACATCTACCTGTCCCGATTGGATCTTCGACCAGGCCTCTTCCCTGCCTCGAGCCGACATGCGACTGTGGAGGAGAGTCGCATTCTCCCCGAATCGCATGCGGAATTTTTCGACCGGGCTGCGGGTGGCAGCGATCTCAGGGACAAGATACAATATCCTCTTTTTTAAGGCCAATGTCCTCTTAATCAAGTAGAAATACACGGCCTCCCTTTTATCAGCGGGTCCGAGAAGATAGTACGATATGAAGTGACGTCCATCCCAACCGGACACGATCCGGCTTGCAGCACTATAGCTGATCTTATCCAAGGAAAAATCCATCTCCAATTGTGTAGGGGCCTGGATCGTGAGTCTCTGCCTCCTTCGGATTTCACTTCGCACCTCTTTTTTCTCATGGATTAGCCCTTCCCTCACCAGATGCAGAAAGACAGAGGAAAGATTCCTTATTTTAAGCTTGCGCTTTAGGTACACATCGCTGTAAGGCCTCTCTTTAAGGAAAAGCAAGACATCCCTTTCACTATCGGAGAGCTTTGCGCTATCGAGTGACTCCTGCCCTTTGTCTGTGATCGAAAAGGTCCTCCGCGTTTTCGGCACATATGAGGGGGGTAGTGACGCCTCAATCAACTCGCCCCATGAGGAATAATAATGGGCGCTCAATTTTTTAGTGAAGCCGAGGAATTTTGTCGTGAGAAGCGGCGTTTTATCCAGCACGGCATGGATCTCTTTGAGCTTCAGGTCCCTGGAGACACCCCTCTTTTTGAGCTTTATGACGATCCCGGTCCGTTCCCGCTCTTTAAAGGGGACAAGCACCCGTGACCCCACTCCCACAATGTCTTTCAGAAATTCTGGAACGATATAGAGGAAAGTTTTATCCAGTGGGAGAGACAGAATGACTTCAGCGAACAAGGTCATGTTTTGCCCAGATAGGCCATCACTTTTTTCATGTCTTCCCAGACGTTTTTCTTCAGCAGCCTGTTGGCTTCATTCCTGACAAGATAGGAAGGGTGGAAGGTGGGCATCACCATGATATCCTCGAATGGGTGGAACGTTCCGCGTAATGCCGTGACCCCTGATTTGCTCGGGATGAAGAAGTGAGTTGGAACATTTCCCAAAGTGACAAGGACTTTGGGTTGTATATTCTCTATCTGTTCAAAGAGATACGCCTGGCACTGTTGGATCTCTTCGCGTTTGGGCTCTCTGTTTTTAGGAGGTCTGCACTTCACGATATTCGTTATGTAGACATCTTCCCGCCTGAATTTCATGGCCTCAATGATCTTCGTGAGCAATTGACCTGCACGGCCGACGAAGGGTCTTCCCTGGATGTCCTCATCTCGTCCAGGGGCTTCTCCGATAAACATCAGATCCGCATCGGGGCTCCCTTCCCCGGGGACAGCATTCGTTCGTGTCCTGGCAAGGGGACATCTTTGACAGCTGAGAATTCTCTCTTCGACCGAGGGCGACGAATCGCCCTTTACGACAAAACCGGCTCCGATCGTAGAAAGAAAGAGCACGTTCTCTTCGATGTCCGTGAGAAACCGCTCAGTTTTTTTGTCCAATGAGATCCTCTATTCTATCCCAGATGAGCCGACTGATATCCGTCTTGCTCATCCGATCCGTGCGTTCGGTCCGACCGTCAGGGTAAATAAAGATCACTTGGTTGTGTTCCGATCCAAAACCGATCGTCTCATCAGCAACGTCGTTGGCCACAATGAGATCAAGATTTTTATCCTCTATCTTCTCGAGAGAGTTCGTCTCGATGTTTTCTGTTTCTGCGGCAAATCCGATAAGAATTCTGTCTCCTTTTTTCTCTCCGAGTTTTTTTAGAATATCTTGAGTCGGTACAAGCTTGACATTTTGTGAGAGCGCCTTTTTCTTCATTTTCTGTGGGGCCACATCTTTATATGTGACATCGGACACGGCTGCCGCCATGATGACGACATCGGTGTTTTCATACCGCTTATAGGTCTGATCGGCCATCTCATCAGTGGTCTGGATCGAAACAAAATCCACACCTTGAGGGGGAGAGATGTGTGTGGGGCCGGATATGAGAGTAACAACGGCGCCTCGTCCAAGAGCCTCCTGTGCGATCGCATACCCCATTTTCCCCGACGACCGATTGGATAAAAAGCGAACCGGGTCCAAATATTCCCGGGTGGGACCAGCCGTAACGAGCACTTTCCTACCGGCCAGGGTCTGGCTTTTTTGCATCAATCTCAAACCCTCTTCCACAATCTTTTCCGGGGAGGCCAGCCGTCCCCAACCCTCATCGCCACAAGCTAAATACCCCCGATCTGGCTCAATAAACTGAACGCCGAAGGATTTGAGCCTCTTGATGTTCAGTTGCGTTTGAGTATGCAAGTACATCGCTTCGTTCATGGCAGGAGCAACGAGCACGGGACATCCAACAGCCATATAGAAGGTCGAGAGAAAGTCATCGGCGATCCCAGATGCCATTTTGCCGATCATGTTCGCCGTTGCCGGAGCTACAACCAAAAGTTTCGTCTCTTTAGCAACAGAAATGTGTGAAATGTTCTCTGCTGTTCTTCGCTCGAAGGTATCCACGAGAACCGCATATTCAGTGATGGCGCTCAGCAGGAGAGGTTGGATCAAACGGGCGGCATTTTTCGTCATGATGGCTTGGACCGCATACCCGCTCTTTTGGAAACCTCTGATGACCTCGCAGGATTTGTAAATGCTTATGGATGAACATATTCCCACAACAACCTTTTCCATCTTGCTTATCCTCCCTCGGAAAAACTCTGAAGAATGGGCACGATCTCCTTCTGGCGGACATCGAGAAGACATCTTTGGCTCACGATGATGGATTGTAGCTCCTCAACCGCCTCTTCCAGTTTATCGTTGATGATGATGTAATCGAACATCGGGTAAGAACGGATCTCCTTTTTAGCCATCTCAAGCCGTTTTTCGACGGCCTTTGGGCTGTCCTGACCACGGCTTTTGAGCCTTTTTTTAAGTTCATCGTAACGCGGAGGAAGAATAAATATGAATACCGCTTTTTTATGCTTCTCTTGGACCTGTTTAGCGCCTTGGACATCGATATCCAGGAGGAGGTTTTTCTGCGTGGCCTTTCTTTCGATCTCTCTCTTCGATGTCCCATAATGATGGCCATGAACGACGGCCCACTCTATGAATGAATTTACGTCGATCAATTTCTGGAATTCATCCTTAGAGACGAAATAATAGTCCTCTCCCTCTCGTTCTGTCTCTCTTTTTTCTCGTGTCGTGTGCGAGACAGAGAACTCAAGGTCTTTCACTCGATCCATGACCATACGCACGAGAGTGGATTTCCCGCATCCTGATGGTCCGCTCACTACATATAACATTATTTTTCTGAATTATTCCTCAAAGCTGTTACCCAGTTTATACTTGAAAACAATTCAATATTCTATCGCCAGCATCTTTGGCCCTAGGGGCGCCGAACCGACCTAACTCGCCGCCCTCAAACAAAAGCCTTCGTTGTAACCCTTGTCCCGGTGGTTCACTTCAGCTTCAGCGGCCACTGTCTCGATCTTAATGTATGTGTGGGGGGCGTTGGCCTCAATTTGTGAATAATCCATCTGCCTCCAGAATTATTCTATATTCTGAACTTGCTGGCGTAGAGTCTCCAGCTCGCTTTTCAACCGCAAACACTCCTGTGTTATTGCGATGTCCTGAGACTTCGAGTTTATCGTGTTCACCTCTCTGTACATTTCCTGGATCGTAAAATCCATTTTTCTACCGAGCGGCTCTTTTTCCTTCGTAGATAAAAGCTCGCGAAAATAATTGAGATGGCATTTCAGCCTCTCTATTTCCTCTTGCAGATCATACCGCTGAGCGATGATCGCAGCTTCCTCCAAAACCCTATCCTCCGGTAGCGCCACTTCCCCCTTAAGAGCGGTCAACCGTTCTTTCATTTTTTCTTGGATATGGAAAGGTTGTATTTTCGCCAGCTTGCTTAAACGGAGTAAAATTTGTCCAATGTTCCTGATATGAGACCTGAGCTCTTTTTTCAGCTCCCGTCCCTCTCTCGAACGGCTCCGGAGAAGGTCGTCCAGGGTCATCTCGAAACACCTCATTAAAAAGCGGGATTCCTCCTCGGTAAAATCCTTTCTTTTAAGCTCGAACACATGGGGAAGGCTGAACAGATTTTCGACGTGGAACGATACATCCTTGGATATTTTCGCAGACACATTATCCAGTGAATTCAGGATATTAGACAATAAGCCCTCGTTGATCTGAATGTCCCATTTTGAGGGATCGGCAAATTGGACCTCGAAGGCCACTTCGATCCGTCCCCTCCGGATCTTCTTTTGACATGTGGCCCTCATCCGCTGTTCAAGATCTTTAACCGGATAGCCGCGATAATTCCAGTCAAAAAAACGGTGATTCAAAGTGCGTATGGTAACTTTTACTGAAAGGGATTTGGATTCCCACGTTTTTTCAGCAAAACCGGTCATGCTGAAGATCATGAGATCCCTTCCTTTTCCTCCGGAAATTGCAGGTCATACAGCTTTTTGTAAATGCCATTTATCTGACAGAGCTCCTCGTGAGTCCCGATCTCGACGATCCTTCCCCTGTCCACTACAAAGATCTTGTGCGCATTCCGGATCGTCGAGAGGCGATGGGCGATGACGACAGTTGTGCGGTTCTTCATGACATTCATCATGGCGATCTGGATGAGCCTCTCGGATTCGGAATCGAGAGCGGATGTCGCTTCATCCAGGATAAGTATGGGTGGATTCTTGAGAAGCGCCCTTGCAATGGCCAACCTCTGTCTCTGCCCGGAGGACAATAACACTCCTTTTTCCCCAATCTGTGTATCATAGGCTTCGGGCAGCTCCATGATAAACTCATGAGCCATGGCCGCTTTCGCCGCCCCGACGATCCTCTCGAAAGGCATATCGTCCAACCCATAGGCAATGTTGTTGCAGATCGAGTCGTTGAAAAGGATGAGTTCCTGCGTCACCAAGCCTAACTGTGAACGAAGGGACTTTACACTCGCTTCGTTGATATCGATATCATCGATTTTTATGGATCCCGAAGTGGGTTCATAGAAACGAGAAAGAAGGTTGATGATCGTGGTTTTTCCAGAGCCGCTCAGTCCGACAACAGCGACCATCTCTGTGGGATTGATCTCGAAGCTCACATCATGGAGAACGGGTCGGGCCTCATTATAACTGAAGGAAACGTTTTCGAATGCGACTTTTCCCTTTACAGGCGGAAGCGGATAGGCTTTCGGGGGATCTACGATCTTAGGCTTACTCTCGAGGATATCCTGAATCCTTTCGTAGCTGGCCAAGCCCTGCTGGATCACATTGTTGGCGCGACTCAGTCTTTTTATGGGTGTGTACGAATAAAAAATTGCGACCACAAAAGAACCAAAATCACCGGGACTGATGTAGCCTTCGGTGATCCTCCGCATTCCCACATAGAGGACAAAAGCCCCCACAGCTCCCCCTAAAAACTCCATAAAAGGAGAGGATAAGCTCTCGATCCTGGCAAGACGCATACTGGACCGGAAAAAACGTTTTGTCGCCTCATAGAACTTTTTCAGCTCGAACCGCTCCATGGTGAAGGCTTTGACGATCTTACTTCCCATAATGCTTTCATAGAGCTGTTCATAGATCCGTGCCATTTGAGCCTGACTTTGTTTTCCGCGCCTTTTGAGCTTCCGGCTGAAGATCGCGAGGGGAAGAGCGGCAAGAGGAGCGATCACGAAGGCAACGATGGCCAGACGCCAATCCGTATAAAAGATGTAGATAAGAAGAGCGATCAGCACAAAAATCTCACGAATAAAGTCACCCATACTGCCCGATACGGCCTGTTGGATCTTTTCCACATCGCTGGTAACTCTGGACATGATCTCCCCTGTAGACCTTTGATCGAAATAATCCATCGATTGGTATATGAGATGTTCGAAAAGTTCATCGCGGAGCCGCTTCGATGCACGATGCCCGATAGCCTTCATGATCAAGGATGAAAGGAAAGTGAATAGCCCTTTTCCGAAGATCACGATGACCACCAGCAGAGGAAGGAACCAGTATATATCTTGTTGGGAGATGTTGAGATTTTGAAACACATAATCCATAAGCCGAGTCCTTTGCGAGGCTGCCTGGGACTCGTAATTGAGCATATTGTCTAGGATAGGTTGAACCAAATTGACAAAAACATAAGTAAAAAAAGCGACGAATATAGAACAGATAAAAAAGAGAATGAGACTCCGCTTCTCTTTCAGTGTGATATTCAAAAGCTTCAGAATTTCTCGCATTTTTCAGTTTGAGGGTAAAGATAGGATCTCCTCTGCGATCTCGAGGGCATTTATGGCCGAACCCCGCGTCAGATTGTCAGCGACGATCCAAATCCAATAACTTCTCGGGAATGAATCATCCCTTTTTATCCTTCCGATATAGATCTGATCTTTTCCTGCAACAGCTACGGATGAAGCGGGACACGAAGGGATCGAGAGACCCAGCTCGAAGTTAACTGCGTTCTTGAAGTGATCTTCCAGGTCATGGATCGAAGCCTCTTTCTGCAATACACACCGAGTCATGATGGAATATGTGTGGAAAACCGGCACCTGTATAAGAGAGAGGGCAAGCCGCCATTCACTTTTATCGAATATCCGCTTAATCTCAGAAATGAGCCGCTCCTCGATCGTGGTCAATCCGTCGGAATTGACGTCATCTGTTTGGGAAAGGAGATTAAATGCGATCTGGGTTTCAAAAACCTTCTTCTCGATCTGGCTCCCGCGGAGCACATCGAAACATTGATTTGCCAGCTCCTCTATACCCCTATCGTCAAAAGCTGATACAGGCTGCAACACAATTGCATCCGCTTCTTCCAGACCAAAACGCCGTTCCAGGGGGTGAACCAGGTGGGAGAGAAATATTGTCACAGGATGAGGGTTGGCGACGATAGAGTGCTTTTTTTTGCGTAAAATAT
>JASFEP010000044.1:0-16944 GCA_050124775.1 Candidatus Aminicenantota bacterium | reverse complement strand
CAGGACTGCGGCCGGTGCGATACCATAGGGACAGAGGCTTTCGCACCGGCCGCAGTCCTGGCACGAAGAGGCTTTCTCTTCCGGCAATAGACCTCGATAGTTTCTTCTTGCCCTGTCTTTCTTCTCATAACCCTCATAATACGCCAAATAGCGAAGGATCGTCGTAGTTTTGACTCCTTCCGGACAGTGCGATTCACATCGGCCGCACATGTGGCAGAACTCTCCGGAATTCGCTGCGACATAGCGGTATAAGGCCCGTTTCTCCCGAGCGGTCAGTGAGTGATGAACCACAGCGAGGTCCTCTTCCATCTGGGAAAAAGTCAGCATTTCGGTCACGACCGAGGCAATATTTGTATTGGACAGGGCCCATTTTAACATGATCTGGAAAAGAGAGTTCCCATCTATCGAATATTCATCGAGCTTTTGCCTTCTTCCTGCGACTTTCAGCACTTTCATGGCGATAACACCCACGTCCCTGGATCTTGCATGGGAAATGAGCTGTCTGATCCCGCTCGTGCCAAGGTAATCATCATATGTTTCGATATCCTTCTCTTCGTCTGTGTTTTCGATGTCGAACACATTGTAGCCGAGCTGAACCATGTCGTAGTGGCCGCATTCGATGGCTTCTTTTACGACTTTGTGGTGGTTGGAATGGCAGGAAATACCGGTGTACCTGAATTTTCCCTGTTTTCGCATTTTATCATAAGCAGAGAGGACTCTCTCGTCGGTCAAGACAGCCTCATCGTCTACGCCATGGATGAGGAGGACATCGATATAATCTGTCTGTAGCCTCTTTAAGCTTCCCTCCACGGATTTCAGGATGGTCTCCTCGTTCCAGTTCCTTCGGGCATGAAACTTGGTACCCACGTAGACTCTATCACGGCCCATCTCTTTAAAAAGACGGCCGATCGCACGTTCGCTGTTGCCGTTCGAATAAGAGTGTGATGTATCTATATAATTGACACCCCTCTCCACAGCCTGAGTGAGAATGGCCCAATCCGGAATGGGGCTTCCCCCCAGGGAGATCTCTGAGATTTGAAGGTCTGTTCGTCCCAGTCTCCGGTAGAACATATCGCCCTTTTTTGCACGGCCTGCCTTATCCTGGAGCGACAGCAGCTTATTC
Source organism: Candidatus Aminicenantota bacterium (assembly GCA_050124775.1). Taxonomy (GTDB): domain Bacteria; phylum Acidobacteriota; class Aminicenantia; order Aminicenantales; family Aminicenantaceae; genus WTAW01. The sequence continues at coordinate 15,821 of JASFEP010000044.1, read as the reverse complement.
GACAGGAGCGGTGTAGAAAACGCACCGAGTGCGAGTTTTTTTAAAAAATTCCGTCTGTGTGTTCGATTCATCCTTTCCCTCCATTTATTCGGGAATCAATTGTAGATCGTGGAGAATTTTTTGGATCTTTTGTTTGGCCGGGTCTTCCAGAGGTTGAAGTGGAAGCCGGCATGGGCCACCGAATAATCCGATCCGGTCGAGGGCATATTTGATTGCCGGAATCCCGTGCTCCACCGTCAGTGCCCGATTGAGTGGAACGAGCTCGTGCTGCAGGGTTTTGGCTTCCTCCCACTGCTTGGATATTGACAAGCCATAAAGCCGTATACAGAGGGAAGTGGCGACATCCGAAAGAGCCAGAATGCCCCCGCAGGCTCCCATGATAATTCCGGGGAAGAGCATGCTACCTGCACCCAGGAGATAATCGAAGTCCGGATCCAGATGAGGGATGACACTGTCAAGAAAGCCCATGTTTCCAGAACTATCCTTGATACCGGCTATCTTCTCATGCCTGGATAGCTCGATCAGCAGTTCTGGGGTTAGGTTGACGCCGGTGTAACGGGGGATATGATAGATGATCAAGGGGGTCTTGACCTGATCGGCGATCGTAAAGTAATGCTTTTTGAGTGCGTCCGGCGTCATCAATGCCCGAAAATAGCTTGGTGTACGGATCAGAGTCGCATCGATGCCCAGATCTTCCATCCGTTTTGAAAATTCCAGCGTGATCCTGGTGGACTCCCTGGCTGTCCCTACGATAATGTGTTTATCTGGGGCTGCAGCTTCTTTGGCTGAACGCACAAGTTGTTCCACTTCGTCGTCCCTGAGATACACGCTTTCGGCAGTCGACCCGGAAATGACATATCCGGACAGGTCGAATGCATCGTATTTTTGGATATTTTCCTTGAGCTGTTCGGTAAAGACGGCTTCATCCTTGAATGGTGTGGTCAAGGGTGCATAGATTCCTTTAAACCTCGTTCCCATTTGTTATCTCCTTTTGCGAGCTCTCTGCGATTCCTCGATCTCTTTGAGTTCCGGATCTTTCATCCCGAAATAGTGCCCTATTTCGTGTTTGACGACCTCCAGTACTTTATTTCGTATTTCCTCCTCCGAGACGCATACCCGCTCGATGGGATCCTGGTAGATCACGATCACATCAGGGGGGAGATTGCCGTAAAAGGGGCCACGGTGTTTGTAAGGGACGCCATGATAAAGTCCAAAGATCAGGCTGTAAGGAGAACTTCCTGTTCTTTCATAGACTTCTCTCGAGGGGCGGTCCTCGACCATAACAGTCACATTATCGAGTTTTTCTTTAAACGCCTGGGGCAGCTCTTCGAGAGCATCCTCGACGAGAGTCTCGAATTTTTTCTTATCCATGGCCGGGTGCACTCTCCCTACTTCTCGATCCCTTTGCGCGAGCGAACACCTTTTTGATAGTAGTGTTTGATCTCCATCATCTCTGTGACCAGGTCCGCTCTCTTTACCAAAGAATCGGGAGCATTTCTTCCTGTCAGGATCACTTCCACGTTCTCCGGTCTTTTATCCAGAAAATCGTGAATGTCCTTTTCGCTTATGAGTTTAAAATACAAGGCCACGTTGACCTCATCCAGGATGATGATGCTGTATTTACCAGAGAGCATAGCTGTCAGGCATTTTTTCAGCCCAGATCTGGCTTTTTTAAAATCTTCCGCATCCGGATCTTTCGTCACATGTATGAAGCCCTTGCGCCCGAATTGTTCGACTTCGATCCATGGAGTCAGTCTGTCGATCGCAGCCAGCTCTCCATATTCCTGTCCTTTGAGGAACTGTCCGATGTATGTCTTCAAACCTTGACCGGCAGCCCTGAGGGCTGCCCCGAAAGCCGCTGTAGTCTTCCCCTTCCCATTGCCCGTGTAGACCTGGATATACCCTTTGAATTTTTTTTTCGAAGCGTCTTCAGTGTGTTTGATCTTGGACATCGTTTTAACTATATTTTAATCCCTTGACCGAGTCAACCGATGCTTCTTACCAAATTCTATTGACGAGCCGACGCGCCACTTCTCCTGTTCGCACAGATTGAATCAATCGCCAACGACGCTGTTTTTTTATGAATAGGCTTTATGTTATAATCAGCGGCATGTTAAACCCCAAATTGGTGGAGGAAAAACCTGATTTTGTCAGGCAAAAGTTGGCCCTCCGCGGAGTGAGCATCGACCTCGATGAGTTCTTGACCCTCAGTCGAGAAAGAAAAAACCTGCTTCGTCGTATCGAGGACCTCCGCCACGAGCTGAACAAGACCTCAAAAAAGATCGGCCAGATGAAAAAAACTGGAGAGGATCCCTCTGGGATCATTTCTGGAATGAAGACACTGTCGGATAAGATCAAGAACCTGGATGATGAGTACAAGAATACCGAGGTCAAGTTGCAGAACCTACTTTTGAATATGCCCAATATTCCCCATAAATCCGTTCCGGAGGGATTGTCTTCGGATAACAATGTGGAGGTTCGGAGTTTCGGAGTGAAGCCCACCTTTTCTTTTCCCGCAAAACCGCACTGGGATATCGGAAGGGACCTGGGTATTCTGGATTTCGAGCGGGCCTCAAAGCTTGTGGGCTCTCGATTCGCCATCTACTTAGGCGCTGGAGCGCTTATGGAGAGGGCGTTGATCAATTTTATGCTCGATATCCACACAAGAGAGAAGGGATACACAGAGATGATCCCTCCTTTCATAGCCAATGCCGAGAGCCTGACAGGCACCGGAAATCTCCCCAAGTTCGAGGAGGATTTATTCAAGATAAGGGGCCGGGATTGGTATATGATCCCCACTGCAGAGGTTCCTCTGACGAATATATACAGGGAAGAGATCCTCGATGCCTCTATGCTCCCTCAGAGGTTCGTGGCGTATACTCCGTGTTTCAGGAGCGAGGCCGGTTCTTACGGAAAAGATATCAGGGGATTGATTCGTCAGCATCAGTTCAACAAGGTCGAGCTGGCGAGTTTTTCTCTGCCGGAGAAATCGTACGAGGAGTTGGAAAAGATCACAGCAGATGCGGAAGAGGTCTTGAAGAGACTGGGATTGTGTTACCGGGTGGTGGTTCTTTGTGCAGGGGATATGGGGTTTGCGGGAGCGAAGACGTATGACATCGAGCTGTGGATGCCACACCGGAAAAAATTCCTGGAAATATCCTCATGCACTAACTGCGAAGATTTCCAGTCCAGGCGGGCGAATATCCGCTATCGGAGACAGCCGAAGTCGAAGCCCGAGCTCGTCCACACGCTGAATGGTTCAGGCGTAGCCCTGGGAAGGACCGTGAGCGCTTTGCTCGAGAGTTATCAGCAGGAGGATGGGTCTGTCCTCATTCCCGAGGTTTTGCGACCCTACATGGGGGGGTTGGAGAGAATCACCCCGGTTTAGCTTTTTGTTGAAGACATGTTAGAATAACAATTCCTGCAGTAAAGACATGCGGAGGGATGGCCGAGTGGCTGAAGGCGGCGGTCTTGAAAATCGCTTCACGAGAAATCGTGACGGGGGTTCGAATCCCTCTCCCTCCGTTGTCACCTCAAAAGCTGAATCGTTCAAGGGATGTTATCGCTGTAAAGGCGACGGAGTGATCCGCGAGTAGATTAGCTTATTTAAAAATGATAGAATAAGTCTCTGGTGGAAGCCGAGCGGAGAGGTGCTGGAGTGGCTGATCAGGGTCGCCTGCTAAGCGATTGTGCCGACTAAAATCGGTACCGTGGGTTCGAATCCCACCCTCTCCGCCATTTTATTTTCACGTTCATGAAGATCAGGACTATCACAACCGGATTCAACCTCAAACCTCCTCTAAGGGAGAAGCAGGTCCAAAAGATCGCGTTTTATACACAGGAGGCGAAAAAAGCGTTCGCAAAGGCGGGCTTTTTTGTCCAGACGATCCGGGTGGCCACTCAGCCCTGGGAGGAATACTTCTCTTCGCGCCGTCAGATCGTGGGCCTTGCCAAGAGACTCGAAGGACTGACGATCGAACACGGAATCGACTACTTCAACATGGGAACCACACGCAATACCGACAACATACCGCTTGTCTATGATCTGATTAAAAATACGACACGCGGTTTCTGTACGGTTCACGTTTGCGATGATAGGACGATAAACACCGACGCTGCCCTCCAGGCAGCGAGAATCATCAAAAAGCTTTCTGTTTTGGATAAAGACGGCTTCACGAATTTGCGTTTTGCCGCCATTTTCAACACAAAACCCGGAAGCCCTTTCTATCCCGGTGCTTTCCATAAGGGACCGGTTTCATTCGCTGTGGGAACAGAGAACAGCGATTTGGTTTACAAGGCTTTTTCGCGGTCGAAGGATATCGGGAGTGCGGGCGCATATCTCAAAAGGATATTGAACTCGGAGTTCAAAAAAATCGAGAAGGTCGGTAAACGCTTGCAGCATGAATTGAAGATCAAGTACGGCGGGATCGACGTATCCATTGCGAGCTCGGTCAAAGCTACAGAAAGCATCGCTTTTGCGTTCGAAAAGCTCGGACTGGGAAAATTCGGGGATCCGGGAACTCTTACCGTAGCCAAATCGATCACAGATACTCTGAGAGATCTGAACGTTAAAACTTGTGGATATTGTGGTTTGATGCTTCCCGTGCTCGAAGACTACGGACTGGCCCGCAGGAATAGAGAGGGGAGGTACGATCTGATCAATCTTTTGACCTACTCGGCTGTCTGCGGTACAGGATTAGATACGATCCCTCTCCCGGGGAATGTTTCGGAGAAAAAGCTCTATGCTTTGCTGCTGGATATCGCATCACTTTCGCAGAAGCTGAATAAGCCCTTGTCGGCCAGATTGATGCCCGTTCCTGGAAAAAAAGCGGGGGAGATGACGGAATTCACGTTCGAATACTTCGCCAATTCCAAAATCATGAAGCTCTAGCCGTTCCCACCAAAAGATTTTGTGAATCATTCAGTTCAGTTGTTTTGCGAGCGATACCAGAATTTCATCGACTTGCGCGGACGATCGGGCACCGAGGACGATGAGGATAAACCTGTCTGTGGGCCGTATCACAATTTGAGTTCCTGAACTGTCCTCGAGGTCGATGCGGTCTTCGTTCATCACTTTGTTCTGATATTTTGTCTCGGTCTTGAAGTCCTCTTTCGCGCTATCGAAGGCTTCTCTGCATGTTGCGGCGTCTTTGTACTCCAGGATATAGATGTCATATCCGCCCGAGTATGAGCCCTTTATGCCCTTCTGAATATCGAAGATGTCTGTGTTTGCAAAGGGATAGCTGTTCACCAATCCCAGGTTTCCCTTGAAATATTTTATGCTCTGTGTGTCCAACCCCTCAAGAGGCAGCCGTTCATACAGACCAGGCCTTACAGCATTCCCTGGAGCTCGGATCTTTGTGTCCACAGCGCTCGCGATCGATCTGATCCCTTCGATGGTCTCCTTCTCTGCGTCGAATCCTGTGATCGTAACCAGGTATCGATCCTTCCAGAAATTCAAGTAATAATCCTGGAGCTTACAATCATGGCCCAGATTGAGCGCCTGCCCTTTTCCAGAGGATTTGAAGGTGTAGATCCCATAAGCGCTTTCAGTCGAGGCCATTTTATAGATCTCTAAAGTGACCGATTTCCCATTCGTGTTCTGGAAATCCTGGACAACGACTCGCTCGAACCCGTATTCATGGTAGATCTCTGCACCGCCATCGATGTAGAAAAACAGGTCCTCGCCCTCGTATTCGAGAAGATCGAGATACCTCACCCAGTCTACGATCTCGATGGGGATAAGGTCTTTCAGCCCTTTGTCCCCGCAGGATGATGACTTCAGAGATACCATCGGTTTGACGAGTATCAAGATCGTCATCACAAGCGGCAAGATCCGAATGGTTTTCATGATGTGCCTCCATTCTCCTTTTTCCTCTTTTCAAGGAACTGGATGATTTTCGCACTCCCCGAGGGAAAGGGATATTTTCTCATTTCCTTGAGGCTGACCCAGCGATGGCCGTCTTTCGACAGGAAGGGATCTGTTTTGAGGGAACACTGGAATGCGGAAAGCTTCACCTGATATTGCGTGTAGGCATGGTTCACCCGGGTCAAGAACTCGATATCTTCGATCTCCGCACTCAATTCCTCCCTGATCTCCCGGCGCAGGGCCTGTTCGAGCGTTTCCCCCTTTTGTCTTTTTCCGCCCGGAAACTCCCAGAGGTCGGAGAGCAGACCTGTGGGGGGCCTCTTTTGGATCAAGTATCTTCCCTGTTGTTCCACAACTCCGAGAACAGCTTCGATTTTGCGATAAAGCCTCTGTTTAGGGCGAGGAATGATCTCCTGCTCTCCCAGAGAAAACGCTTCGCAGAATTCCTGGACCGGGCAGAGAAGACAGAGGGGAGTCGCAGGCTTGCAGACCAACGAGCCCAGTTCCATGACCGCTTGATTAAAAGTCCCCATTTCCCTCGGCGGAAGGAACGGTTTCATATACGCAATGATATCTTTGTCCTCTTTGGGAGTCGATTCTTTTCTTTTCCCCATGATCCTCATCCATACCCGCCTCACATTGGCGTCGATAACGGGAAAAGGTTTATCGTAGGCGATGCTGAGCACTGCCGCCGTTGTGTAAGGGCCAAAACCCGGAAGTTTTATCAATTTCTCATAATCCTCAGGTATTTTTCCTCTGTATTCATTGACTATGATCCTGGCGGCCGAATGAAGATTTTTTGCCCTTTGATAGTATCCCAGGCCCTGCCATGCTTTGAGAACCTGTTGCAAAGGAGCAGCGCTCAGACTGCTAACATCGGGGTACTCCGAAAGCCATTTTTCATAGTAGGGAATGACTGCGGCGACTGTCGTCTGCTGCAACATAACCTCGCTGATCCAGATCTTATAGGCGTCTCGTGTTTTTCTCCACGGCAGTTGCCTGTGATGGACGGCGTACCACTTGAGCAGTTTCTTTGAAAATCCACCCTGTCTGTCCACGACCACCTTATTGTACGAGCTTATTTCCTCGGGTTCAATATCTTTCCCTGAAGCATTCGGATAGAGAATGTGATATGTATTGTTCGATGTCGGGTCGACTCGTCGACTCGACCGTTACGAGTTGCGGTCCGGTCCCCGGATGGAACCTACATCGTCCTTTTCATAAAACGGACTTGCAGAGAACGGATTTGACACCGGACCTTTCGTGAAGCCGGACCTGTGTTTTCTTCATAGAACTTGACTTTCTTCTAGAGGTACGCTATTTTTTTTTAGGAAAGCCGGGTTTTATACATTTTTTATTCGAATGAGGAGAGGGTGATTTATTTTCTTCATTTTGATGTTGAAAATCTGGAAAGAATCTTTTCGTCTGTACGCCATGGATAATATAGGCAAATACAAGATCATCGGCGAGCTCGGTAAAGGAGCGATGGGCATCGTCTATAAGGCACTCGATCCAGATATCAACAGAGAGGTCGCGATCAAACTTATCCGGTTCGACATGGTCTCTGAGGATGCCGAAAAAGACGAAGCCTCCAAACGCTTCATCAGAGAGGCCCAATCCGCAGGGAATCTGGACCATCCCAACATCATCACGATCTATGAAGTGGGGAAGCATGACAACCAGACGTTCATCGTCATGCAATATGTGGCTGGTGAGAGCCTCAAAGAGGCCATTAGCTCCGGGAAAAGGTATTCTCCGCTGGAAGTCGTTGATCTGATGACTTGCCTGTGTGATGCTCTTGAATTTGCCCATCAAAACAAGATCATCCACAGGGATATCAAACCGGGAAATATCTTGCTGGATAAACAGGGGCGGCCCTATCTGGTGGATTTCGGCGTCGCCCGCATGGAGATGTCCACCATGACGCAGTCGGGGACCATAGTGGGCACTCCGAGCTATATGTCTCCGGAACAAATCCAGGGGATCAAGGTTGATGCCAGGGCAGACATCTTTTCTTTGGGTGTGATCATCTATGAAATGCTGACGGGGAAAAGACCCTTCGAGGGGGATCACATCACGACTATCGTCTACAAGATCATGAATGAGGAACCTGCCAATATCAGAGAGATGAAGAAAGACCTGCCTGAAGGGTTCGAGCATATCATCAAAAAGTCTCTAGCAAAAGATCCTAACCAAAGGTACAAAAACTGTAAGGAATTAGCCGCAGACTTGAGGAGCGCCGGAAAGTGGTCCGAGAGGACCATCAGCTCGGGTCTCCAGCGGGCGGAAGTGCTGGGTTTGCAAAAAAAGGGGAAAAAGAGGCGCGTCTTCGTTTATGCGGCATCTCTGGTCATTCTGCTCTTAGCAGGTGCTGTCGGAGCGTATTATCTTGTACCGGGTTTGAAGGACACTCTCACCGTGCCCAACAAAAAGCAAACGATCGCAGTGGAAGTGGAACCTCTGCCCGGTCGGCAACTTGAGGGTGTCCTGGATGTCTTTGACGAAAATTTATTGAAATTGAAGGAGCTCGTCGAAAAAGAGGACTACAGAAATGCGATCGGTTTGGCGGAACAAATCCTTGCGGATGATGCGAACAACGCGAAAGTACGATCTTACCTGGAATTATCAGAAAATAAAATGAAACAACTGGCCGTAGCCGCGCTGTTGCAAGCGGGAAAGAACCACTACAATCAGGGAAATTACGCGATGTGTCAGCAAACGATGCGTGAAGTCCTGAAGCAGGACTCGAACAACAGAGAGGCTCAGAGGTATATCGATCTATCCATCCGGAAAGTTGCAGAGGCAGAGATCAGGACGATCGTCGATCGTCATCGGAAGGCCGAAGAAGAAAAAGACCTCCTGACCCTTCTCAGCGATATCGGATCTCCTACACTTACACAAGAAAGAACAGCTGAAGCACGGGAACTCTTCAACACGCATGACGATATCCAAGCCTTTGTATCCAAAGTCGATGTGCGTTTTGAGAATAACAATCTAGCTGTGGTCAGCTTTCCCAGCCTCGTTTCTGCAGTCCCCAAAGCGACGGGAAGGAAAAAGGTCATCTTTGAAGGAGATGTGACCTTAACGATGGAAAAACAAGGTGATGTCTGGAAAATCATCAGATATTCCAAAAAAAGCATTTAACGGTATTGCGTGATATGAACAGAGAACAAATTCAGCAGAGGTGTTGGGCTTTTGGTTTAGTGCTCTTAACCGTGCTTTTTCTGGGGCAGGGGACAGGCCCGACGAAACTTAAAGTGGTGGTGGATGATGCCAGGGTGAACGAAACTCCCGAGATAAGAGGGAGGACGCTCGCCCGGTTATCGTTGAATGCGATCGTGGATGCGGAGTCCAAGGAAGGTGAATGGTACAGAGTTTCTCTTGAGCTCGAAGGAGTCAAGATCACGGGGTATATGCACGAGATCCTGGTCGAGCCCGTGAGCGAGGAAGACTTGGCAGTCACTGCTACAGAGACCTTTTCGAGCTTGGAGAAAACCCAGGAAGAGATCGTCGTGGAAATACAGAGCACGATGGACGAAAGCAGGGAATTGATCAGGTCTGACAGGGATCTGAAAAGCGCTGTTGTCTCTTTAAGGCCGCTGATCGCCAAAGCTTTCCGCGTAAAGGATGATCAAACGCAGAGAGAGCTTGCCGCAGAGATCTTTCTCTGGATAGGGATGGGATATGCGGGGTTGGAAAATTATGAGCGTGCACTCGAAGAAATAAGGAGTATGTTCGATGTCGATTACCTGTACGCCAAAGAGATCACGCGGAACATATTCGATCCGAAAATCGTCAGCCTTATTCAATTTGCCGAGAATGATTTTTTGGGACGTCTCACCGAGTATTCGATTTCCCTTTCCACAGAACCGGGTAGGGCACAGATCAAGATCAACGGGGACGAGGTCGGCTCCAGCCCGGGAACATTCACAGCCATTTCCCCGGTCGTCACGATCGATGTCGTCAAAAAAGGCTATAAATCTATCCAGGAAGAGATCTTTCTCACTCAGAACGATACCCGGAGGGAATATGTTCTAGAGCCCATCGGCCGGAACGTGTTCGTAAAATCCGATCCACCGGGCGCCAAGGTCTTTTTGGATGGAAATGACACAGGCATGGTTACCGAATGTACGCTCCCCTTGGTGCCTTTCGGCGACCACTCCATCGAGATCCTCAAACTTGGTTATTTGGGATGGACTCAGGAATTTTCCCTCGAAGGCAGTGCGGATCCCTTCCTGATCGATGCCGTATTAACAGGGGCATCATATGAATATCTTCTGAAATGGGGGAGCGTGAACTCACCCCTACTGGAAAGTCCCAAAGAGGTTGCGCTGGATGAGAACAACAATGTCGTGACCGTGGATGAAAGCAAGAACAAAGTTCAGAAATTCACGACAAGCGGCAAACTCATTCAAAGCTGGCAACCGAAGGGGTCCCGCTACAAAGGGATAAAGACCCCTGCAGATGTGGTTGTCGATAGCGAAGGTTATATCTATATCACAGACATCAAAGAACATCATGTGTGGAAATTCGATACAAACGGGAATTATATCAAAACCTGGGGAAAAGAAGGGACCGATGAGGACGAACTCCTAAGACCTACTGGAATCGCGGTCAACAGCAAAAATGATGTCTATATCGTCGATTCGGGAAACTTGCGGGTAAAGGTTTATTCCAATTTGGGCGTGTCTATGGGCATTCTGGAGAAGCCGAAAAACATGGGTTTGCCCGTCGATGTCGCTGTCGGCCCTGATGATTCTGTTTGGGTCATCGATAAGATCCGGGTCTACGAATATTCTCCGGAGGGGACATTTCTCGGCTCATGGGGAGAGCGGGGCTCGAGAGACGGAGAGTTCGGCAATCCAAAGGCGATCGATATCGATAAGAATGGTTTTATATACATCGCAGACGGAGCTAATAATAGGATCCAAAAATTCGACAGAGATGGTAAGTTTATAACAAAATGGGGAGAATCAGGTTCGGGGGTCGGGAGGTTTGCCACTCCTTCTGGCATCGCGGTGGATAAGGATGGCCTCGTTTATGTTGCGGATTCCATGAATCACAGGATCCAGGTCTTTCGGATTTCAAGTCTGGATGAAAAATAATTCAAGCGAATACTTCCGCAGGTGGGAGACAAATCATAAGGAATGCTATTTTTTTCCCCGGGCGTCTTTCTTCTTTTTTTCAGGCGTTTCCTCTTTTTCCCTACTATCGATGCCTTTCTTCTGCAACTCTTTTTCGAGGTCTTTCTCCGTTTTTTCAAGAAGAGTGCCGGATTCCTTTGCGCCCACAGAGCTTAAACCCGTACTCACCTCGAATGAGGGTTTTCTTTTTTGGTTGATCCGTTCAATGTCATCCAGGATCCGTTGTCTCACGGATTCTGCGTTTTTTCTGTCGGTGTTCGGCATGAGGACGGCAAGTTCATTGACCCCATATCGGGCAACGATATCTACTCTCCGGACATTCCTTTTTAGGCATTGGGCAAGGTCTTTCAGTATTTGGTCACATTTTTGATGTCCGAATTTTTCATTCAGCATCTTAAAATCGTCTATGGTTATCAAGACCAGCGATAGGGCATGGTCGTACCGATTGCACCTTTCCGCTTCTTTTTTTAGCTGGGTGTCGAAATTCTTCCTTTTGAATATTCCGGTCAAAGAATCGACATTATCCATGTCTTTGAGTGCGCTGAGATAATAAACCTTTTCTATGGCCATGGATGCGTACTCAACGATCGTCTTCAGGATATTCAGATCCGCTGGCGTATACGCTTGATTGTTTTCCTTGTTTATCAGCTGGAACACTCCTATGATCTTGTCGGTCACCACCAGAGGCGCTCCGATCATGGATTCCGCTGTAAAATCGATGTTTTTTTCGAGGGTTTTGCTGAAGCGATTATCTTTTGCGACATCTAAAATGACGTCTGCTTTTCCTTCTTTGATGACCCAGCTGGATAATCCCTCTGCTTTGGGCAAACTCAATCCCATCAGCTTGTCGGTGCTCTTTCCATTCACAAGCTTGAAATAGATCACGTCTTTGTCTTCATCCTTGAGCAGAAGAGCGTAAGTGACGGGAGAAAAGATCTCCCCTATTTTTTTCATGACCTGATCCATGGCTTCATTAATGGTTTTTGCGGCTGTGACACCGATCTCTATATCGGCGAATGCAGAAAGCTTTACGTATTCATCGATGTTATGAATTTCTTTTTCCTTGTCCATTTTATGTCGTCCCCTTTACATACTTTCTTTTTCTGGAACTTATCGGTTTTTCAAAGAACTAATAACACAGCCTATTCCTTATGTCAACGTGACCCATCTCCCTGAAAATGTTTCAGCTTTGGTCATCGACAAAATTTTTGTATACTAGCTGGGAATGGAGGGTGAAATGAAGCGATTTGTGCAAATCGGTTCTGTTTTGCTTGTGGCAATCGGTCTGTGTGTGTCGGCGGAAACTGTCCTTTTAAACGATTTTACAGAAGTTTTCAAAGCTTTGGAATCCGGTGAGCGGGTGAAGGCGGTCTTCCACTACAAGGACTGTCGATTGACAATAGATGGCGAAGACATCGAAAAGGTCCCGGATGCGGTGGGCGGAATGGCTGTAGACACCTTCGAATATTTTGGCCCTGGTGCGATCGGAAATGAGAAGGCCTACATCGCGAGCTCTCACACAGTATTGATCCATCATCCCAGACACGGATACGTTCTGAATTATGTTAAAGTGAGCATATTTGAAGATAATACTGTGAAAGTCAGTGCCAAATACGTCACTCCGGACACTTATGAAACGCGGATGGATGAAGTCTTCAGCACAGAGATCCATAATGGCAAAAACTCCGGAGGAGCGCGATTTTACTTGATAAAATGATCATTTTTATGAAATATTCCCGATGCTGGAGGTGGACACGATGGAGAAAATTCTACAGTTTATAGCAAAATTGCCCTTGTTCGAAGGCTTTTCGGCGAAAACGCTGGAGGAGCTTATCGATAATTGCTATTTCAGATCCTATGTGCCGGGGGAAACGATCATTCAGATGGGACAACGTGGGCGATTTCTCGGGATTATGGTCAGAGGAGAAGCCGAGGCTTTCATTCCGAGCAGATCGGGGAAGCGAATCAAGATCGGCGAGATCAAACAAGGGAGTTTTCTCGGAGAAATCTCGCTGCTCACGGGAGAGCCCACAAATGCCGATGTCGTTGCAGTGAAGGCATGTGAGCTTCTGATGATTCCACCGGATAGCTTTACAAAATATATCGCCATCAACCCTCAGGCTGTAAGCGTGATGGCAAAGGCTATCACAGAACGATTGAGAGCCCGCCAAAACAATGAAGAAGAGCAGATGAGGGTCGAATCTGCCTGGAAAAGCGTGCCAGATCCTTACGGATTAGGCCTTACTGCACAGATACGGAAGAGGATTTTGGTAATCAACTGCGGAAGCTCTTCTTTAAAATACAATTATTTTGATACAGAACGCCCCTCGGAAAACTCCGCGGGGATCGTTGAAAGGATAGGGCTCGAAAAAGCGCGGATTGTATCCAAACGCGGTAGCGAGAAGAAAATCCGGGAGTTGGGGCGAATTGGTTATGAGGAAGCCTTTAAATCCGTCATAGATTCCCTTACGGATCCAGAGAAAGGGATTATAGAGGATATGGGAAAGATCGATGCAGTGGGGCATCGAGTGGTCCACGGCGGCGAGAAGTACCGTCATCCGGTCGTCATCGATGAAGATGTGATCAAGGATATTGATGAATTTTCCCGCTTGGCGCCTCTCCATAATCCTCCAAATCTGATGGCGATCGAGGAGAGTATCCGCCTCATGCCTGAGGTGCCCCAAGTCGCTGTGTTCGATACGGGATTTCACCAGAAGATGCCACGTCATGCCCATCTCTATGGTCTGCCGTTTGAATATTATGAGGAGGATCAGATTCGACGTTATGGTTTTCACGGTATTTCCCACAATTACGTTGCGTTGCAATCTGCGGCTTATTTGAAACGCAATTTTCGAGAGATGAAGATCATCAGTTGCCATCTCGGAAACGGAGCGTCTGTCTGTGCTGTCGATCATGGGAGGTCTGTGGATACGACGATGGGACTGACCCCTTTGGAAGGGCTGGTTATGGGGACACGATGCGGGGATGCCGATCCATCGATCGCCATCCATCTTTTAAGGGAAAAAGGCCTGTCGTTAGACCGAGTGGATGAGATCCTGAACAGAGAGAGTGGACTCAAAGGACTCTCGGGGATCTCGAGCGACTTCAGAGAGATCGAGGAAGAAGCCAACAAGGGTGATGAAAGAGCCTTGACCGCTATCCATGTCTTTTGTTATCGGATCAGGAAGTACATAGGGGCTTACATGGCTGCCTTGGGAGGCGTCGATGCAGTCGTTTTTACAGGGGGTATCGGTGAAGGAAGCGCATGGGTGCGGGGTTTATCCTGTCAGGGGCTCGAAACAATGGGAATTCATTTGGATACATTTATGAATAAAAAAACACCCGATTCATCCGATGAAATAAGAGAAATCAGCGAAGAAGATTCACCTTCCAAAGTTTTGGTCATACCGACCGATGAAGGACGAATGATCGCCCGGGAGACGCTACGGGCGTTGGAGCACGAGGGAGCCTCTGAGTTGATCAAGATTAAAAAAGAGAGAAAGATTCCTCTGGAGGTCTCAGCCCATCACGTCCATTTATCCAAAGATGATATCCATACACTCTTCGGTCCGGGAAAGGCATTGACCCATCGGTCTGACCTCTCTCAGCCAGGACAGTTTGCCTGCGAGGAAACGGTCAATCTCATCGGTCCGAAAGGGCGTGTCGAGCGTGTGAGAGTCCTCGGTCCCGCTCGCCGCGAGACTCAGGTCGAAATCTCTATGACAGAGGAGTTCAAGCTGGGTGTGAAGGCTCCCATTCGAGCATCTGGAGTACTCAAAGGGAGTCCAGGGATAACACTGGAGGGTCCTGCGGGAAAGGCCCGCATTCCTCATGGAGTGGTCTGTTCCCTCCGCCACATCCATATGTCTCCGGAAGATGCGCTTTCATTCGGTGTGAGGGATAGAGATATCGTGAGTGTTCACGTCGAAGGGGAGAGGAAATTGATCTTCGGCGATGTTCTTGTCCGTGTTCATCCTGATTTTCGCCTGAGCATGCACATCGATACGGATGAAGCGAATGCAGCGAACATTCAGACAGGAATGTCCGGTATTCTTGTCGGAGTGCAGGACCGGAGGTAATGTCCTGATTTGCTTAAAGTTCCTTGACAACAACTACGCTGCATGGTAGTGATATATGCCATCTCTTATTGCGATAACCAAATCATGTCGACGGATCATAGTCTTAAACAATCCTCGGAGGCTCATCCCTCTTCTTCCGAGAGAAATGCATCACAATTGAAGCTGCAGGATAAATCGCGCATCGCAGTCGTGGGAGGGGGACCGTCCGGATCGTTTTTTGCTTATTTTCTGCTCAACATGGCAGAGAGAGTGGGCCTTGATCTGCACGTGGATATTTTTGAAACGAGGGATTTTGAGAAACTGGGCCCTCCGGGTTGTAACATGTGTGGTGGGATCATTTCCGAGACATTGGTGCAGACTCTAGCCACAGAAGGGATCGAGCTCCCGCCTCATGTTGTGCAAAGAGGAGTCGATTCCTATATCCTTCACATGGATGTGGGGAGTGTGAAGATCGAAACTCCGCTCAAAGAGATGAGGATTGCTGCCGTTTACAGAGGAGGTGGCCCTAAAGGAAGCACGGATCTGGAATGGGGAAGCTTTGATGGATATCTCCTTAAGCTGGCCCGCTTCAAGGGCGCTCATTTATTAGATGATAGGGTTGTGGATGTAGCCTGGAAAGATGGCCGGCCTGAGATCAAGACTCGAGGGGGCACAGTAAGCTCCTATGACCTGCTGGCCGTCGCTGTTGGCGTAAATTCTCCGGTTCTCAAGCTGTTCCAGGATCTAAAT
>JASFEP010000043.1:0-17107 GCA_050124775.1 Candidatus Aminicenantota bacterium | reverse complement strand
CAGTCGCACATATCGAGAACAGAATAACGGCACCTATCAAGAGTGTAATGTACGTCTTTTTCAATGTGCTAATCCTCCTTGAGTTTGTCTTCAGCAATGGCCGATGGAGGGCCTTCCATTCCATCAACACGAACCAATGATAAAGCATATTTATAGAAATGTGAATGTTCAATATCCGTATCAAAATATTTATATCCCTGTCCCTCAAGACCGGGAAAATCAAGATATCCCATCTGGGTTGCATCCGATTCTCGAATACGGAGAGTTTTGAGAAGTTCAACCGATAGAGGTTTTTCGCTGCTGTCGAGCCTGTAGATCCTATACGCGCGAAAATGAACGTCCTCGGAAAGTTTGGGAGAAGCTTCCCAAGTTATAACATTGCCCTCGAGTCCAAACTCCAAGATTTGGTCATGAACCCGCTGGGCCTCCACAACACAAGGCGGGAAGGGCAATTCCTGGATTTCGCCGAACCAAGATTCTGTCATGAGGATATAGCCCTTTATGCTCGGATGCACTTTATCATTCGACAGCAAAGAAATCCACCCTCCGTCGCTTTCGGGATAGGAGTAAAAGATATCGAACATGTCGACAAAGGAAACTTCGAGTTTTACAGCCAGATCTCTGATCTTATCATTCAGTTCGAATATCCGGTCTCTGAAAAATGGCTTATACCATCTGTGATCTTCTCTTGGAATTATCGTCGAGAGCACGACGAACACTCCATATTCCCCGCATATTTTTATCATCTCTTCCAGGTTAAAAACCGTTGTGTCCATGGAGATCCGCCTGAAAACGACATCGTTGGTACCTTCCATCAGCAGGAGAAATCTTGCTTCGTGTGCGGATATCACAGCGGACATTCTCGCCAACCCCTGCTCCGTGACCTCGCCCGGCCAACCTTCATTGATGACCTCTGATGGGCCGAAGTTTGCATCGAGGAGAGCATCCAGCCGCGGAATGTAACCCAATTCCGGGGCATCTCTGTAATCGATCATTCCGAAAGTGATGCTGTCGCCAAAACCGATATAGGCGTTTTCGTTCAGTCCGGGATTTACGGGGATGCTGTCCATTTTCCCGTGAGATTTTTGTGATCGCTCTTCTTCGAGCTGGGTTAAGGTGAGAATCTCCCACAGAATCTTGTTTCCGGATTGCCAGGTGAGACCTATCCGATCGCCGTACGTCGCCATTTTCGGCAAGAGATAAGATCGCTTATCGCTCCAGAACAACTCCTTTTCCGAGATCCACTCATTACCGCTCTGGAATGCAACACAGACTCCGCTTCCCATCCGGGATGTTTGGCTCCATGCGATGACGGGCACCGCATTCGAAAGATGAGACACAACTGGATGAGAATCCGAGTCATCGTTATCCGTAATCCGCTCCTCGGCGGACCATTTGTCTCCGGTCCAGTGTGAGCAAAAAATCTCGTAATCGTTTCCATCATATTCAGACCAAACAAGCCAGGGAAATCCCTCGGGTCCCAGACTCACATCCGGATTCACGTGGGGGACAGTTCTGTTTTTGTTCATTCTTGATGGGAGACTCCAATCCAACCCTCTGAAGACACAGTAAAAAATCTCTTCTCTCCCCCTTTCGATCCCTGCCCAGAAAACCCAAATATAATTGGTGATATCAACGATGATTTTTGGCTCGTGAACACTCACGATATCGGAAGAGTTCAGGACCCACGTCTGTTTCGTTTTCATGTTTTTGACCAGCAAGTCATATCCGGATTCTGAGTAGGCGATCCACGTTATCCACATATTCATTTCTTTATCAAAGTCGAGATCCGGAGAGTGGTGGAATGCATCCCAATCGTTTACACGTTCAACCGCGCTGATCTCGTCTTGGAAGAGCCTCCCGCAAAAAATGTCATTCTGTTTCGATGCGTCCCTCTCCCAGACAATCCAGCTTTCTCCAAGTCTGTCTTTTTTCAACACGGGTGAATAAATATCTTGCCCCTCCAGCAGCGCATGTTCCGAATGGCCTCCTTTGGACTCATTCCGAACAGCGAGGCCGAGACCCTTATCCGGACCTTCGTACACAAGCCTCAATTCGCCGTGTTTATCGAAAACGGGATGGGCGGACTTCCCCAAAATATAGTTTTTCTCTTCATAAGCATCAAGGTTGAAGGCAAGAGAAAATCCCAGAACCAGAAATCCATAAAGCAAAATTTTAATTCTCATCGTCGAACCAAAATCTTATAACACACAAACATAATATTTGCAATTTTCGAAAAGCAGCAGTGTGCATCTCTTGCACCGTGATAAATGCTGTGACATGTGTTCCAACTGCTGATTTCGAAAACACGCTCTATTTCCCCATCGAAGTCATGCTTCATTCAGTTCGCAATTCAAATGTGCTATAATTTTCGCTATGGGCAAGAAGAAAAGGAGAAAATCCCTATCGGAGCGCCGTAAACCCAAAAAAAAGAAAAGCGTGAGTGCCTCCGAGCTCCTGGGGGTCTTGGCCGTTTTTCTTGCCGCGTTCCTTTTGATCAGCTTGCTGAGCTATCACTCGCAGGACCCATCCTGGGCGACTGTCTCTACTTCCAATCAAAAGGTCCAAAACTATGCCGGTCGGGTGGGGGCTTCGGTAGCCGAAGCCCTTCTTCAACTTTCGGGTTTTTCAGCATTTGTCTTCCCCTTTGCCTTTTTGTTCTTTGGGATACAGATGTTCCGCGCTCCAGCCGAGAGACGGCTTCTGCTCAAATCAACTGGAATTCTTTTCCTCCTACTCATTCTTTCCGGCTTGTTATTCTTGCTTTTCGGAGAACTTGATTGGAGAGGAGCGGAAATCCCCGCAGGAGGATTGCTCGGCACACTGGTATCTTCACTCCTGGTCAAATACTTCAACCACACAGGGTCTATTCTGGTATTTCTTGGTTTATTCCTTCTTTTTCTCGTTTTTTCCACTCACCTATCGATCGGAAAGATCTTCGAATATCTCGGACGGTCTTTTCGATTTCTCTTTAAGGAGATGAGGATAAGGATCACGGACTACCAGAAGGAAAAAAAACGAAAAAAAATGCGCCAGCGGGTCACTGCCAAATACGCCTCGCCCAAAGAGGAAGATGTTGCCATGAAGGGGGATGCCGTTCAAAAAAAGGAGAAACGAAAAAAAGGGCGAAAGGAAGCCAAGAAAGCATCAACCCCTGCGGTTGTGGAAAAGTCCAAGAGACCCGAAAAGCTCCTCTTCCCAGAGCTGGGAAAAAAAGGAGCCTACCATTTTCCTCCATACAACCTCCTCGAGCCTGGAAAAGAGGCAGAGAAATTAGACAAGGATGAACTCTTCCAAAAAAAACATGCGATAGAAGAAAAACTGCTCGAATTTCGAGTGGAGGGCGAGGTGAGAGAATACCATCCCGGACCCATTGTCACCACTTACGAATATTACCCCCATCCTGGAGTTAAAGTCAGTCAGGTGGCCAGCCGCTCAGAAGAGCTCTCCATGGCTCTGGCTGCCGAATCGGTGAGGATCCAGAGAATTCCGGGCAAGTCATCTCTGGGCATCGAAGTCCCCAACAACAGGCGGGAGGTCATAAAGATCAGGGATATTATCGAATCCGATCTCTTCCGAAAATCGCCATCCAAACTCACGATCGCTCTGGGAAAAACCATCCACGGGGAAAGATATCTCACAGACCTGGCAGTTATGCCTCATCTGCTCATTGGAGGGGCTACGGGCACTGGAAAAAGCGTTGCCCTCAACACGATCATCGCAAGCATCCTGTACAAGGCTACGCCCGAGGAGGTTAAGATCATTCTTGTTGACCCCAAAAGGCTGGAATTCACCCATTATGATGGTTTACCACACCTGTTGTGTCCTGTTGTTAAAGATCCTAAAAAAGCAGGCTCGATCCTGATCGACGCCGTCATCAAGATGGAGGAGCGCTATCACACCCTCGGCTCTCAAAAAGTCAGGAATATCGAACAATACAACCAGAAAATGAGGAGGATCCTCAAGGAGCGAAAAGGAAAACTTTCCCCTGAAGAGAAAGAAGAACTCAAGCCTTTGCCCTACATTGTCATCATCATCGATGAATTGGCCGAATTGATGATGGTCGGAGCAGAGGAGGTCGAAAAATGTATTGCACGACTGGCCCAGCTCGCACGGGCAGTGGGACTTCATCTTGTGATGGCGACACAACGCCCCTCCATCGATGTGATAACCGGGACCATCAAGAATAACTTTCCCTGCCGGATCGCCTTCCGTGTACCCGCAAAAGTGGATTCACGCATCATCATCGACGGACCGGGTGCGGAGAAACTTCTGGGACAGGGGGATATGCTCTTCATGCCCCCGAATTATCCCCGAGTCATCCGCCTCCATTGCTCATACATCTCGCTCCCTGAGGTGACCAGCCTCACTAAATTCGTAAAAGAACAGGGCGAGCCCACCTACGACGAACGCATTGTCAAAGTCCTGAAGAGTCCTGCCGGACATGTGGAGCAGGATCTCGGAGAGAAAGATGCCCTCTTTGACAAGGCCGTTGAGCTTGTGCTTCTTACGGGCCAGGCGTCCGCATCCTACCTCCAGAGAAAGCTCAAGCTGGGTTATGCCAGGGCCGCACGGATCGTCGACCAGATGGAGCACGAGGGGATCGTCGGGCCTTCGGAGGGGAGCAAGCCGAGAGAAATTCTCGTCGACCCGCAAAGTTACCTCGATAAGATTTCAAGCGGGAATTAGCATTCGCCTGCACTACCCCATTTTGCGACCGTACGATCGCAAAACACGATAAAACGGACGATCCGCGTTGTTGGGATTAGAAAAAGATGAGGCCGTCGCTTTCCTTGGAAATGGGGGCAAATGTTTCAAAGACCTCGAACCCCTCTTCTTGCATCTTTTCTTCGATCAAAGAGTAGAATTCTCTCTCATCTCTGACCCGAAGAATTTTAAATCCCTTCCTTTCCTTTCGTTCCTTCAAGAATCCTCCGTGTTCAAAGCACTTTTATTAGTCGATACGAATTTTAAAAAATTGAAATTCGCTCTTACAACACAAAAACATCCCGCTTTATCCACACCGAAAAAAGTAAAAATCATCGGAGACTAGAAAAAAATCACCTCCCAAACCATCTCTAAGGGTGATTGCCTACGAGTTTTAATTCTGTCAAAAT
Source organism: Candidatus Aminicenantota bacterium (assembly GCA_050124775.1). GTDB lineage: Bacteria > Acidobacteriota > Aminicenantia > Aminicenantales > Aminicenantaceae > WTAW01. Next base: position 11,990 of record JASFEP010000043.1, on the reverse strand, counting down.
TTTATTCAACACAATGCTCTTTGAGGAGTGAGGATAACTTGTCAATAAACACATCTGCCGATATAATTGGTGCTGTGAAAGAAAAGAAAAGCCCCCAATTCGACCTGGAAGAGATCATCGCAAAATACAGGCCTATCGTGAGCTTTCGGGTGAAGAAATCTCTCGGCTCCCACACTCCAGACTGGGAAGACGTTGTGAACGAGATCATGGTCAATGTGCTCGAGAAGTTGAACAAAGGGGAATTCAGGGGCGATTCTTCGATCGGCACGTTTATTTTTACCATCACAAGCCGCAGGATCATCGACTTCATCAGGCAGAAGAGCAAAGTGCTGAAATATGCGCCGGAGCCCAATCCCTACCCTTCGCCCTATGAACACATCGAAAACAAGGAAAGAGCGGAATTAACGGCCAAGGCTATTGAAAAGCTAAAACCGAAGTACAAAAAAATCTTGTATCTTTACTATTATAAGGAGCTTTCCAGAGAGGAGGTGGCCCAGAAATTAGGCATTTCTCCCCGTCGGGTCAGTGAAAGAGTCAATTATGCTCAAAAACTCCTTCGGAAGATGATGAAAAAATGAATCATTTTCCAACTTTTTTGACATTATTCGACTAAATTTATGAGTTCAAAGGAGAAAAGGGCTAATGAAAAAATGCAAACACGAAGACCTGATAGATGATTATTTACTGAACAAGCTCAACGAAGAGAAAAGACAGGAATTTGAAGCACATTATTTCAACTGCCGCGTTTGTTTCGAAAAAATGGTCGAGCGGGACGAAATGCTAACCGCCATCAAATACAAAGGAGACACAATATTCCGAGATATAGAAGCAGAACGGGAGGTCGAACGCACTCCAATTCTCGAGCAGGTCTGGGCGTTCTTTACCCCTAAACAGTGGGCCCTGGCTGCCGTTACGGCTGCTGTCCTGCTTGTTGTCGTATTGGGAGTGATCCCGGATATGAAGACAACATCCCCTCAATTCTTTGTCAACGACGATCTTGTCAGAGGGGGGTCGATCAAGCTCATCTCTCCAGTGATTTCTGTGGACGCCATCCCTTCACAATTCAGATGGGAAAGTCTTGGGGAAGACGTCGAATACAAAATCGAGATCTACAATCATGAATTATTGTGGAGCGCAACAACTTCGAACAACTATATCGCACTACCGCTCGAGGTCAAAGAGCGGATGGTTACCGGAGAGAAATACTCCTGGCAGGTGAGAGCCTTCTCCGCCGAGGGCGCTCTTATTGCTGTCTCAAGCAGAGTTCAATTCCCCGTCACCAAATAACTCACCCATATCCTAAATCAGGATCGGAAATTCTATTCTTCGACTTTTTCTTCCTCCGTATACATACGGCCCCTGCTCTCATCCTCGAAGGCGAGACAGCACATCAAACGCCCGCACAAACCTGAGATCTTGGTCGGATTAATGGCAATCTGTTGCTTTTTTGCTTTTTGTATCGTTACAGGCTCGAAACTTTTCATAAAAGTCTCACAACACAACGCCCGTCCACACACGCCTAAACCCCCGGTCATCTTAGCCTCGTCCCTCACACCTATCTGCCGCATCTCGATGCGCATTTTGAATTCCTTGGCCAGATCTTTCACAAGCTGCCGGAAATCGATACGGCCATCGGCTGTGTAATAGAAGATTCCCTTCTTTTCATCAAAAAAGTAACGGACTGCCACGAGTTTCATGGGGAGCTTCCGGTCTTTTATCCTTCTGAGGCAAAAACGGAAGGCTTTCCCCTCTTTTTTGCGGAGCCACTCGAATTTTCCTTGGTCATCTTCGGTCGCTTTCCGGATCACTTTGACAGCATCCTTTTTGGATTTGGCGGAATGGCAGACTTGGCTATTTGTATCCACGACCTCTGCGAGGTCGCCTCCTAGATCGGATTCTACGATACACATATCTCCTCTCTTGAGCTCCACATCTCCCTTCAAAGCACGAAATACTCTCCCGGATCGTTTTGAAAGAACATATATTACATCAGGCATGGTCCCTTTCCATCATCTTTGCTAGAGTAGTGCTAACAAGCAAATTCACATTCACATTCCTTTCGAGCGCATAGAGCGCAGAATCTATCTTTACCAAAAATTCCAGAACTTGTCCAAGGCTAAAGCGCAAAGCCGCTTCTCTGAGGCCGTTTTCATAATCGGGATTCATCAGCAGTTTTTCGTTACCGCTAGATTTGATCAGGAGCAGGTCGCGGCCGAAGGAGGACAGGATCTCCAACATTCGGACGAACTTGGCTTCTATGCTATCCCTTCGTTCAAAAGCATAGGCTTTGATAAAGGAGGATATTCCTTTGCCTATGGACACAGCTTCAAAGAGCTGCCAGGCTTGTTCACGCATGGGTTGGACTTCCTCCCAATCGAGATTCAAAGCCTGTTTAAGGTTTCCTCTCACAAGGAGTGAAATGATGCGTGCCTTTTCCTCATCTTGCCCTCTCTCCACCAATACTTTTTCGATGTCTTGTTTGGAAATCTGCGAAAAACTGAGGTCCTGGCATCGGGATCTTATGGTGGGCAAAATAAGAAATGGGTTGTGTGTGATAAGGATAATGTGGGTGAAGACTGGCGGCTCTTCCAGAATCTTAAGAACGGAATTGGCTGCTTCATCGTTCATTTTTTCCGCTTGGTCGACGACAAAAACTCTTTTGCGCCCGACCATAGGTTTGAGGTAAGCCGTTTGTTTCATCGCTCTCATCTGTTCTATTTTCAAGACATTTTTCTCGGGACCGATGACCATCACATCTGGAAATTTTCCATTTTCTATCGCCCGGCAAGACGCACAGATCTCGCAGGCATCATCCTTTTTCTTCAGACAGTTCATGGCTTTCGCCAGAACCAAAGCCACGTCCCTTTTCCCCACGCCCTCCGGCCCAAAAAAAAGCAAAGAATTCGGGATCCTTTTCCTCTCGAGAGACTTCTTCAGGATCTTTTTCGTTCGGTTGTTCCCCAAGACATCATCAAAAGCCATTAGACCTCCCGAAAAAAATTGCCCGGCACCAGGGTTCATCATGCATGACCCAAGCCCTCGCCACTTAGCACCTTCCGCAAAAACCTTCCTGTGTGTGAACGCTTTTCTTTGACGATCTGCTCCGGTGCACCCTGGAACACAATCATTCCTCCTTCTTCTCCTCCTCCAGGGCCCAAGTCAATAATATAGTCGGAATACTTCACAACTTCAAGGTTATGTTCGATAACGACCACTGAATTCCCCAAGCGCACCAATTCATTCAGGACCTCTAGGAGTTTGCGCACATCGTCGAAATGAAGCCCAGTGGTGGGTTCATCCAGGAGATACAATGATCTCCCGGTGTCCTTTCGCCCGAGCTCCTTGGTGAGTTTTATTCTTTGGGCCTCTCCACCCGATAATGTGGGTGCGGGCTGACCCAGTCGCAGATAGCCTAATCCCACCTTTTTCAGCAGCCCCAGTTTTCTCTTCAATCCCGGATGTGCCTTGAGGTATTCGAAGGCCAAATTCACGGTCATATCCAAGTAATCGGCAATGGTCTTGCCTCGGTAGTGAACGGCGAGGGTTTCTTTGTTATACCGTGTCCCGTTGCACCGATCGCATGTGACAAAAACGTCGGGCAAAAAATGCATCTCGATCTTTTTTGCCCCCGCTCCGCGACACTCCTCACAACGTCCTCCTGGAACGTTAAAGCTGAAACGACTGGCAGAATACCCTCTCACACGAGATTCTTGGGTCATCGCAAAAAGCTGCCGTACAGGAGTGAACAATCCTGTGTATGTGGCTGGATTGGAGCGTGGTGTTCTTCCAATCGGTTTTTGGTCCACCGATATGACCTTATTGATCTTCTCTATTCCTTCTATGGAACGGAAAGCGCCTTCTCTATTTTTGGCGTTGTAAAAGACATTCGAGAGGTGTTTATAGAGGATATCGTAGAGCAATGTACTCTTCCCTGAACCGGAAACGCCTGTGAACACGGTCATAACTCCCAGGGGAATACGGACATCGATATTCTTCAAATTGTGTTCCGTTGCGCCAAAGATCTCGATCCAGCCCTTAGGTGTCCGCCTGTTCTTCGGAATCTCTATCTTTTTATCCCCCCTGAGGTATTGAGCGGTCAAGGACCGTCGGGATAGGAGGACGTGAGAGAGTTCTCCCTCCGCCACCTTTTCTCCTCCCCTCTCCCCAGCACCGGGCCCCAGATCAAGGATAAAATCCGCAGCGCGGATGGTTTGCTCATCATGCTCGACAACGATCACAGAGTTCCCGTTATCCTTGATGTCTCTCAACAGGGAGATCAGCCGGCTGTTATCCCTTTGATGAAGTCCGATCGTCGGCTCATCCAAAACATAGAGGACCCCTCTCAACTCGCTGCCGATCTGTGCCGCCAGACGTACACGGCGCGCCTCACCCCCCGAAAGGGAGGCCGTAGTTCTTGTGAGTTGAAGGTAGGGCATCCCCAGTTCCTCCATCACATGCAGCCTGGACAAGATCTCCTTTGTGATACCATCTGCTATTTTTTTTTGAGGCCCTGAGAACGAGAGCGATCCGAGCACAGCATTCAAGCGGCTTACAGGCAGTGCGCTCAGCTCGAAAATGTTTCGATCATCGAGTTTGACCGCGAGCGTTTCCTCTCTCAGGCGGCTGCCTTTACACGAAGGACAGATTTCCTCGGAGAGTACCACATCTCCCCACTCATCCCGCTGCGTCAAAAATCCAAGCCCAAAACAGCTCGGACATGCTCCGTAGGGGCTGTTGAATGAAAAAGATCGGGGCTCCAGATCTGGAAGACTGATTAAACACGAAGGGCAGAGAAGGCTCTGGGAATAATAAACCTCCTTTTTTTCCTCATCCAGGGTCACAAGATCCCCTTTTCCCAGATCGAGAGCCATGTCTATCGAATCCTCGAGCCGCTTGAGGGAATTCGCTCCCAATTGGATCTCGTCGACTTGAACCTCGATGTCGTGTTTTTTCGTTCGGGCGAGCACGATATCGTCATCGAGATCTCTGATCTGTCCATCCACCCGAACACGCAGATATCCCTTCTTCCTGAGCCTTTCGAAGAGCCGAAAATATTCTCCCTTGCGCCCTTTGACAACCGATGCAAAAATCTTGACTTTGTTCCCCGCATTCTCGCCCGCGATCCTGCTCAGGATCTGTTCTTTTGTCTGTGTCTGCACCCTCCGGCCGCAGCGGTAGCAGTGGGGGACTCCCACCTTGGCGAAGAGTAGTCTCAAGTAGTCATAGGCTTCTGTGACTGTTCCTACAGTGGATCTCGGATTGGAAGAGATGGTTCTCTGATCGATGGAGATGGAAGGCGATAGACCTTGGATGGATTCGACCGCGGGCTTTTCCATCTGATCGATATACTGTCTGGCGTAAGCGGAGAGACACTCGATATAGCGCCTCTGTCCCTCGGCAAAAAGTGTGTCGAAGGCCAGGGAGGATTTGCCCGAACCGCTGGGTCCCGTCACAACGATCAATGAGTTGCGGGGCAGGGCGACATCGATTTCTTTGAGGTTGTGCTGCGCTGCTTTTTTGACTTGGATCTCATTCAACATAACCGATTATTTTAGCACACCTCTGAATTCAATTGACCCCTTCCATCGAAAATTTTAATATAGGCTTGGAAACGCTAGAAAACGAGGCGAAGAGAGATGTCCAGAGAAAAAAACTTGCAAAAATCTTTAGAACTGCTCAAAGACATCGGAGTGAAGACAGAATCCATCCGTGCAATCAAACATTTTTCAGCCAAAGAGGGGAAGTACGAGGAATATCCCTCCGAGATCCACCCTTCTCTCATAAAGGCGCTTCGGGAAAAGGGATTCGAACGGCTCTACTCTCATCAACGCCACACCTGGAACCTCGTTCAACAGGGAAAAAATGTGGTGGTGGTCACACCCACGGCATCGGGAAAAACCTTGTGCTACAACCTTCCCACCCTCGATTCCATCCTTAAAAACCCATCGGCCCGCGCCGTCTATCTCTTTCCCACCAAAGCTCTTTCACAGGATCAGAGGGCGGAGCTGGACGAGACCTCAAAGCTGTTGCCCCAAGAAGTCAGGCTATTTACGTATGATGGAGACACGCCCCAAGATGCAAGAAAAGCCATCCGAGCCAGAGGACACATCATCCTCACCAATCCCGACATGCTCCACACAGGTATCCTTCCTCACCACACGAAATGGATCAAGCTGTTCGAGAATCTGAGATATGTCGTGATCGATGAGCTTCACAACTATCGTGGGATCTTCGGTAGTCATTTGGCGAACATACTGCGAAGATTAAAAAGGATCGCCAGTTTTTACGGGTCCTCGCCGCAGTTCATCATGTCGACGGCCACCATCGCCAATCCCCGAGAAATGGCGGAAAAGATGATCGAGGCTTCTGTCGAACTTGTCAATGAGGACGGCGCTCCCAAGGGTGAGAAGTATTTCATCTTCTACAATCCCCCTGTGGTCAACAGGGACCTGGGAATCCGGCGCTCCTACGTCAATGAATCGCGGCGGGTAGCCGGGATATTCTTGAAAAACGAGCTTCAGACCATCGTTTTTGCACAGAGCCGTCTGGTAACAGAGGTTCTCGTCACTTATCTGAAGGGAGATTTTGAAAAGAACATACAGCAGGAAGGACTCATCCGCGGGTACAGAGGGGGGTATCTTCCCCTGCGCCGGCGCGAGATCGAGAAGGGATTGAGGGAGGGAAAGATCAGAGGCGTCGTTTCGACCAATGCGCTCGAGCTCGGCATCGATATCGGGAGTCTGGATGTCTCTGTTCTCGCTGGTTACCCCGGGAGCATTTCGAGCACATGGCAAAGGGCCGGAAGAGCCGGACGAAAAACGGGGACTTCCGCAGCCGTCCTCGTTTCTACCAGTTCACCCCTCGACCAGTTCATCATTAACCACCCTGACTATTTCTTCACGAAAAATCCCGAAAGGGCCCTCATTAATCCGGATAATCTTTCGATCCTCGTCAGCCATGTCGAGTGCGCTGCTTTCGAGATACCATTTGTGGATGGCGAGAAATTCGGCCGGATGGATATCGCAGAAATCCTTGAATTTCTGGAGGATGAAAAACTCATCCATCACTCGAAAGACAAGTGGTATTGGACATCCGATGCCTACCCTGCCGATGGTGTGAGCCTCAGAAGCATAAGCTCCGATAACTTTGTTGTCGTTGACACCACAGACAAACCCAAAGCGATCGCTGAAGTCGATTTTACCGCCGCTCTGACAGCCCTCCATCCGAAAGCGATCTATCTGCGAGAGGGAGAACAATATTATGTCGATGATCTGGACTTCGAACGGCGTAAGGCCTATGTGCGAAAAACAGACATCGATTACTATACAGACGCGATCGACTATACCAAGATAAAGATCCTGGATATTTTTTCGAAAAAAGACACTCCCAAAATGTCCTTTAACCACGGAGAAGTACATGTGGCAACGCAGGTGGTGGGATTCAAGAAGATCAAGCTGTACACGATGGAGAATGTCGGCGCCGGAGACCTCAGCCTTCCCCAGAACGAGATGCACACGACAGCCTACTGGCTGACCATCCCCGCAAAAGTTTTTCACACCCTTCCCTATTCATCGGTGGAAAAAATTAACGGGCTTTTCGGCCTTTCCTACTGCCTCCACCACGTTTCTCCCCTGTTTATGATGTGTGACCTGCGCGACGTCGGTGTTTCTATCGGAGACAACACGACAGGAAAATCGCTGCCTCCCCGCAACCTCCCGCCCCAGCTAACCAAGAAAGAAATACCGGCGGACCCCTCCGACAGGTCCTTCGAACCGAATATTTTTATCTACGATAGTTTCCCCGGAGGAATTGGATTGAGCCCGTCGCTGTTCGACCTCCAGACCGACCTTCTCGAACAGTGCAGGAAAACGATCAGAGCGTGCCTCTGCAGCGAAGGATGTCCTTCTTGTGTGGGACCCACCAAGGAAAGCGGCAAGGGAGCCAAGGACGTAGCGCTGTTCATCCTGGATACACTGCTGGATTGAAATAAAAAAGGGATTTCTGGTTCGTTCTCGGCACAGACTGTTTTGGGAACGGACCAAAATGGAATTTTTCCTTTCGGATAAGAAAAACGGCAAGTGCACTACGGATTTAAAGATTTTTTCGAATCCAGCTTTTTAAGCTGTGCTTCTTCCCCCATAATAATGAGAATGTCGCTGTCTTTAATAACAAAATCGGCTTTGGGGATGAATGTTGTCTGTTCGGGGATGATTTCTTTTATGGCCATCACTTGAATGCCATATTTATTCCTTAAATCCAGTTCCTTGAGGCTTTTCCCGATAAATTTCTCGGGGGCTGCGATCTCCTGAACCCTCAACCCGGAAACGAGCGGGAGGTACTCCAAGATATTCGGATTGCTCAACCGCAAAGCTGTCTTGATAGCCATATCCTTTTCAGGATAGATGACTTCCGTCGCTCCCACCGCATCCAGAATTTTCGCATGGTCCTCGGTAAGGGCCTTGGCGACGATCCTTTTGACGCCCATCTCCGATAAGAATAATGTCGTAAGAATGGATGCCTCCATCGCAGGGCCCAAGCTCATCACCACAACATCCATATCCTTCATTCCTACTGCCTGAAGATTCTCCTTATCCGCCGCGTCCATATGAACGACATGTGTGGCCGAATTCTTCAGGTTATCCACCTTAGCTTTGTCCTCATCTATGGCAACGACTTCATGTCCCATCTCATACAGTGTTTTAGCCACATAAGAACCGAAACTTCCCAGCCCTATCACCGCAAATTTCATACCTCTGCTCCTTCACTCCAAAGTTTATCCGATCATGACGGATTCCTCAACATACTCGTACTTACCGTAGGCCCGGCGGCGGCTAAAGGCATAAAGGAGCGTTAAAGGGCCTATGCGTCCGATATACATGGTGAGCAAAAGAACGGACTTTCCCAATCCTGTCAATCCTTGAGTGATGCCCAGGGAAAGCCCCACTGTTCCGAAGGCGGAGACGACCTCGAAAAATATCCCTTTCATGGACCCATCCTGCTGGACGATAAAAAGGATGAATGCAGCAAGAAAGATCACTCCGATACTCAGAGTTACGACGGCGAAAGCCTTTATGACCAGATCGAACGGAAGAGTTCTGTAAAAAAGGCTGACAGACTCTCTGGCAGAAACCCTTGATCTCAAAAAAGCGAAAATCACTCCTGCAGTGCTTGTCTTCACACCGCCACCTGTGGAACCTGGGGATGCACCGATGAACATCAATATAATGAGCATAAAAACGCTGGCAACACTTAAGGAGTTTAAAGCCATAGTGTTGAATCCGGCCGTGCGTGCGGTAACCGCCTGGAAAACAGAGGCCAGGATCTTTTCCTTCAACTCGAAACCCGACATAGCACGATTCCCTTCAAGGATAAATATAGTGAGAGCGGAACCGACAATGAGAAAAAATGTGAGAGTGAGTACTAGCTTTGTATGGAGAGAGACACGCACCTTTTTTCGCTTGATCAATGTGATGCCTATTTCCTTAAGCTCTTGGAGCACGAAAAATCCCAATCCGCCCAGCACGATCAACACCATGAGTATGACATTCAGCCACACATCACCGCGGTCGGCAACGAAACTGTCACTGGAGAGTGAGAATCCAGCATTACAAAAAGCAGATACAGAATGAAAAGCCGACTCTAGAAACGTCCGGGCCCCGGAAAATCGGCTACGCCAGTGTACGAAGAGAAAGAGTGCGCCCGCAAGCTCAAGAATCAATGCATAGATAAAAATATTCCTCAATAATCCCTTGACATTCTTTATTTTCGAAGAGGCGTATCCCTCCTGAATGATGATCCTGTCTTGTATGGAAATCCTTCTGCCCGCAACAAGCAGGATCAGAGATGAAAAAGCCATTATTCCCAGGCCCCCTAGTTGAAAGAGTGTCAACAGTATTATTTGACCCGCAGTTGTGAAATACGCCGATGTATCTTGAACCGTCAAGCCCGTCACACAAACGGCTGAAGTCGCTGTAAAGAGCGCATCAACAAAGGATATCTGGCCCGAATGTGTGCTGAAGGGAAGCATCAGTAAGAGAGTTCCGATAAAAATCGCACAAACAAAGCTCGCAGCGAGCAATTGTGCCGGTTGGAATCGCCTCTCTTCTCTTGATGCTTTTCGTGCCGTCATTCTCGACTTCTTTCGGTTGTTTGCCTTTCAATCTATTACTGCAGCCTTGGTTTGTCAATTCATCGGACGCCGTCCTGGCCACATCAATCTCCAGGATATCAAGCTCATCCAATTTTCACGGATAATGTGCGACTCATAGGATGTATTTCCAACAGATAGGAAGGTTTGACAAGTCATCAGGCATGTGCTACTTTTGAGACGGAAAAATGGACTTTCTTAAGCTTGTATTCGAGGCCAGTATCGTCGTCAAACTCGTTCTGCTCATTCTACTCTTTTTTTCGGTCTTCTCCTGGGCCGTCATATTCTTCAAAAGGAAAACATTAAAAAACGCGACGTCCCAGTCAAGAAAATTCATGAATATCTTTCGAAAGAGTGCAAACCTGGCTGAGGTGAACGACGCAGCCAAGAAATACAGGGGAAGTCCTGAGGCGAGGCTTTTCAGATCGGGCTTCAAGGTGCTTTCGCACTACATGAAATCCAATCCCCATCCTGACCTGACACCCGCCAACCTCGAGACTGTCAACAGGGCTCTGATCAAGGCGGCCAACAGAGAGGTCTCACGGTTGGAAAAAATGATGAATTTTTTAGCGACGACCGGCAGCGTTACTCCGTTCATCGGACTGTTCGGCACGGTGTGGGGGATAATGGACTCCTTCCACGAGATCGGCATCCAAGGGATGGCCAGCCTTGTGACGGTCGCACCGGGCATCGCTGAGGCGCTCATTGCAACAGCGCTGGGACTCTTCGCCGCGATCCCCGCGGTCGTGGCTTACAACTATTTCCTGTACCGCATCAAAGAAGTTGTCTCCGATATGGAAGATTTCTCTATAGAATTCCTGAGCATCACCGAAAGACTCTATGGCGTTTAAATATCATCCCATAAAACGGAAAGAAATCGGGACTTCGCTGTCCGAGATCAACGTCACACCTCTTGTGGATGTGATGCTCGTGTTATTGATCATCTTTATGGTGACCGCTCCCATGATGCAATCCGGCATCGGCGTCAATCTCCCCCAAGCCGAAACCAATTCTTCGCCCGCCGAGGAGGGCCTCACGATGACGATCACCCAGGACCGGTACATCCATATCGGGGAATCCCCGATAAATATTTTTCTGCTCGAGAACAAACTCAAGGAATATTTCTACGGCAAGGAGAAAAGAGTGGTTTTTATAAGGGCAGATGAGAGCTTGCCCTACGGTTATGTCATCAACGTCCTCGATATCACAAAAAAAGCGGGCGTCGAGATTGTGGGACTGGTCGTCAAACCCATAGAAGAAAGGGAGAAATAGTCCCGAATGGCTGTTTTGAGCGAGGGAGATCAAAACTTTAAACGCGCTCTTGTCGTTTCGATCTCGTTCCATCTGGCATTGTTTCTTCTGATTCTCCTCTCGCCCTACTTTCCTAAATCCCAAAAAAAAGGAATGATCCACTACGTCAATGTGATCAGTTTCCCAGGCGGAGGTGGCGGCTCTCCGGGTGGCGGTACCCGCACAGAAGAAAAACTCGCAGATACCACAGTTCCTCAAAGGGAGACGCTCAGGGATCTGACGACCGCACAAAAACTCCAGCAAGAATCGCCCACAGCTCTCAGGTTCCCCGTTGACAATCCGAAAAGAGAGAAAAGCCAACCGAGTGAAAAAAAGGCTGTCATACATAAGACACAGAAACCCCCGGAAGGAGGCGCACCGAACACACCCGGAGGCGGAGACTCCAAAACAGGAAGCGGAGGAGGAACAGGAGTGAGGATCGGTATCGGCAGCGGTCCTGGAGGCGGGTTCGGCTCGGAATTGTCATCCCAGATCGGGCTGTCCAACTTTCCCTTCACCTATTACCTTCAGACGATCCACGGAAAGATCTCTG
>JASFEP010000042.1:0-17127 GCA_050124775.1 Candidatus Aminicenantota bacterium | reverse complement strand
CCCGGCCTGGGCTGTCGAGAAGGGGAAAAATTTCCTTAGTTTTAACTCTGACCAGAAATAGAGACCAGTTTCCCCTGTCGATCCGGTGTTCCAGAGAGGAACTGAAGACGATGTACTCCTCATCCGGAGACCAGGAGGGAAAATAATCAGCCGTCTCATCTCTCTCGGTCAACCGCGTTTTTCCAGTCCCATCGGGATTCATCAACCAGATGTCTCCGTTCCCGTCGGCTTTGGCTGACACATAGGCGATGCGAGCACCATCTCTTGAAAAATGGGGTCGGCAGGCCTTTCCACCCTCTGTGAGTGCCTGGACCTGTTTGCTCCGTCTCTCGTACATGTAGACATCCCACCCCATGGTCTTTTTTCCCGTAAAGGCAACCAATGGCTGGTCCGGTGAAAAATTCGGCAGGGCACTGGATCCCTTGAACTCTTTGAGTAACCGGCTGATCTTTTCTGTCTCCAGGTCGATCATCCAGAGAGAAAATCTCTTCCTGAATCCTTTTCGTTCTTCTATGGTGAAGGCGATCTTTTTCCCATCGGGGAACCAGGCATGTTCGACCTCGTCCTTCGGGGACGTCGTCACTCGGGTGATGTTCGCACCATCGGTGTCCATGATAAAAATATCATAATTGCCTTCGGGATTGGCGGTGTAAGCGATCTTTTCGCCGTCTGGAGACCATTTGGGAAATTCATCCTGCCAGTCGTTATCCGTCAGTTTTGTAACGCCATCTTTCGTCATCGCATAGATCTCTCTATCCCCGTCCATGTCCGATTGGAACAGGATCGTTCCCTTAATGGGGTGTTTCGGCTTTAAAACTCCGACGTCGACAGGTGAAGATGTGTTCGGGGAATCCGCCTCTTTAGAGCAATACAAAAACACTGCAGCCAAAACAAACATCGTCACACAAAATTTTGCTTTCACGAACTCCCTCCTCTCTATTCTTGTGAATTCTCCGGACCTGAGCTTTTATCTATTGTAGCGGGTTGTCTTCTCCTCATCAAGAGCGGATTGATGTTTGGAGTGGGTTGGTCTAGAATACTTGAGAGATTAAGGACCTTGCTTAAATGAGACTAACATCCAGGATCGCACTTCTCATCTTAATTCCGATCCTGTTCGCCGCGTGCTCCGGAAGAGGGGAAAAAGAATTCGACCTCTACCGTTTTGTTGACCGCCTGGATGAAGAACATATCTTGATGTCTCCCTATTTGAGCTTTGAAAAGCACCTTCAGAAAATCCTGCAGAAATGGACTCCACAAGATCTCACACGGCTTGACCTGGATGGGCAGTCTTTCCATGCCCTCTGCACCGAGAGGCCGGTCCTTCTCTGGGACTCAGAGGCGCCCAAAGGCATTTTAGGCATACGTTCGGGCGGAGAGGACCTTCCCTTTGTGGAATTCGCCCGCCCCGGAGATTTGAGCTGGGATCTTCACAAAGGCGAATACGAATTCGAGAATTTCGACGCAAGGGATACGAACCAGGCCGATTTGTTCATACTCGATGAAGAAAGAAAATTCAAGCAGAGGGTCTTCCTCCCCGACGGAGATTTTCTTATCCGCATATGGGCAGAGAGCGCAGATTCTGAAAGCCCGAATCCGCGCATCCAAGTTGCGCTGGACGGGCAGACGGTAGGCACGATCGTCGTGGGCCCGTATAAACGCTATACACTGACAGGGCGGGCCCGAACAGGATGGAACCACATTACCTTCGCGCTCGCATGCGGAGAGAAGGGTTCGAGGCAGGAATCAAAGGTCGTCTGGATCGATAAGATTGCGATCAAGTCATTGAGAGACCTCATTCTTCTTTCGATCCCGGAGGGGACACCTCCCCATGGGTCGGAAACTATTGTCGCGGAGTATTATGCGGAACCCGTCGAACAAATCGCGCAAATACAAGGGGAAATCCCTGTTCCTCGATATCACACACACGACATCCGATTAGACTCCGACAGAAAATACACGGTGGAAATCATAGGTCACTCCCCAGCCATAAACTCCTCTGTGGGTGTGTCTCTCGACGGAAAGAAACTCTTTACAGAAAACATCCTTTCGAGCTGCCAAAACACCTATACTTTCGAAGTCGAGCACAAAAAGGGGAGCCATACGCTGGCATTCTCTAACAGATCTCCTCAAAAGGAAAACAACTTTTTTCATCTTTCCGATATTATCGTCAAAGATGCAACCAAGGATTCCGTTCTTCTTCTTTCCCGGATGAAGCACCAAGCAGTGACACACGACATGCCGATCGTGTTCAATCCATTCAATTTGAAGAAAAAGCTGGTCACTCTGGGTTACCCGAAGGATCTTTCCCGAAGGATTCTTGAAGATTCTTTGAATGTGATCCTCGCGCCGCCTTCCTCTTTTTACGAATTCGAGCTGAAGATTCCTCCATCCGCACACTTAGAATTCGGGTATGGAATCTACTGCCCATACAAGAAGGAACCGGGCAAAGAGGTGAACTTCCAGGTCCTTTTGGAGACAAAGGGAAAAGAGAAGGTCCTTTTTTCAGACAAACTCCTTCCCTATAAGAGGCGATTCTACGGAGATGTGGCTAAAGAAATAATCGACCTTTCCCCTTATGCAGACGCCGATGTTCGCATAAAATTCATCACTACTTTCTTCTCATCCCCCAACGCACAAGCCGCAGAGAATATCATGCCCGAAGATATCGAGTTTGCCTATTGGGAAAATCCTGTGCTCTATCGCAAACCCCCACCCGACGCCCAAAAAGCAACTCCACCTAATGTCATCCTCATCTCTCTCGACACTTTAAGGGCTGACCACCTGAAATGTTACGGATATGGAAGAGAAACGAGTCTGCACATGGACAGTCTGGCCGAAGATGGATCTTTGTTCAAAAATGCCTATAGCAGCACATCATGGACCCTACCCGCCCATATGTCGATGCTGACGGGTCTGGACAACAGAAATCACAAAGTGGACAAGGCGAATCCCCGTCTTGATTTTTCCATCGCGACTCTTGCCGATCTGCTCAGGAAAAATGGCTATTTCACACATGCCATCACCGGGGGAGCATTGGTTAGCCATCGGTTCGGGTTCGCCAAGGGATTCGACAGTTACCGGGAATTCAAGCGTTCCCAACACCACCCTCGTTCAGCTGAGATGCTTTTCCTTCATTCCAACCGGTGGTTGAATACAAATAAGGACAAAGCCTTTTTTCTCTTCCTTCATACATACCAGACACATGATCCCTATACATGTCCTTCTCCCTTCAGCTCTGCCTTTTTCCAAGGCAAACCGATGCCATGGGAACAAGGAAATATGGGAGAAATCTTTTTCGGGAAACCCAAGAAGAACAATGTTCCTTACAGACCGTTAGCCCCTCTGGAGATAGAAAATATTGTCGCTCTTTACGATGGGGAGATTTTCTACACAGACGAAGTTTTGATAGGGCCTCTGATCGAGAGATTGAAAGAACTCGGGCTCTATGAGAATACGATGATCGTCCTCACTTCAGACCACGGGGAAGAGTTTTTCGATCATCGGGCCTGGCTTCATGGTCACACTTTGTACAACGAACTTATACAGGTCCCGCTGATTATCAAATTTCCTCAATCGAAATACAGAGGTCGTCACATAGACGGCGCTGTAAAGATCGTGGATATCATGCCCACCATCCTCGATCAATTGGGAATCGATCACACCCCTTACGGCCTGGACGGGGAAAGTCTTATCCCCCATCTCCGGGATGGATCGCAGCCCCAACAGATGGCTCTTGCAGACTTAGACACGCCGCAAAACACGCTCAGACTGCCCGTTAAAGTCACCCTGATCCGAAGCGGTTACAAATTGATACTGAACCATGATTTCGGTCAACCCCCTGAAACTTATCTTCCGAATCCTCCACCCTTGTCTCTTGTGGAGCTTTACGATATCACGAAGGACCCCCTCGAGAGCGAAAACATCGCCCCGCAGAACGATGACATCGTTAAGGATCTTATCGATCAGATATTTGCCCTCTACGAATCCAGTGCTAAGGACGCGCCGAAACAACGAAAAGGGATGGATAAGGAGTTGGAAGAGACTTTGAGGGCCCTCGGCTACATCCGATAGCTGGATCATTCATAAAACCTGCCGATACTCAATTCCTAAAATCTAAAACTCCTGAATTATCGGCATGTTTTACCCGTCGGGCGAACCGCTCTCACTAAAAAGCCATCGTTGTAGCCCCTTCGAGGTAGTCCACTACATCTTCAGAGACTACGGCCTCGTCTTTTCAGCGATATCAGCTCTCAATAATCCATCTTTAGCTGGGTCATGCATAAAACCTGCGACTATTTGATATATCCCAGGGCTCGGAGCTCTTCCAGTGTTTTTTTATCGAGCTCCCTGTCTTTTTGACCTCTCTCGATTCGGCTTTCTCCTTCATAACTTTCGAGATACTGGATCGGTCGCTCGTCCAGGGCTTTTTTTTCGAAGACTTCTGTTAAGACTTTGCCGTCCATGTCTCTGGCTACCGGAAGGTCAAAAATGTAGAGGATGGTCGGGAGAATATCATAGATATGCGCATCCTGAATGTGGTAACTCTCCTTGATGTGGGGGCCTTTGATCAGGATTATGCCATGAGGTATTTCGGGAAGATTCGTATGGCCATACCCGCCCCGATTGAATCCGAAGCTGTGGTCGGAAACAACAATCACTGTGCTTTGAGAGTTCAGACTCTCGAGAAAAGCTCCCAGAATTCGATCAGAATAGGAATAGACGGGTTCCATCACACGACTGAAATCCTTGTCGATCTCGGCCAGAGTTTCTTCTGTCACTTTGCCTTGTTTTTCTTCTTCGACTCCCTTGGCCAGCAGCTCTGGAGCGATATACGCACAGGCGAAATGGCTGACGACATCGACCAAGCGGAAATAGGTGGCGAAAAGGTCCACAGGAAACCGCTGGAAGAGATAAAAGCTCACTTCTTCGATCGTCTTCTCCTGCAAGATAAAATTGTTGTAGTTGGCAACAAGTTTGGATTCGCCTTCGTAGATGGACGACCGTTCTTTGTAGTTCGGCAGGTTTTCTTCTTCCAGTATTTTTAGGAAATCATCCTTTGTCAGCCGGGCGAACTCGAGCTTTCTCAGAAGCGACTTCGGATAGGTCACCGAGACCTTCGAGAAATTCCTGCGGCCGAAATGTCTGAATTCCTCTGAGACCATGTATCCGTTGACAGCTTCGGGAGGAAAGGTGATGAACCAGTTGATGACACCCACCTTCCATCCGAGATCTCCAAGAATATTCCAGAAAGCTTTCGCCCTTCGTTCGCTCTGACGGAAGGGAACTTCGATATTGTTCTTATTGATGTAGGTCCAGTCCACGACTCCGTGCTTCACCATCGACTTTCCTGTTGCGATCGAGGTCCAAATAACCGATGATTTCACCGGCCGTGTTGTCTCTAAGGTGCCGAAGCTTCCCTTATCCTTCAGATGTTTGATGGTGGGCAAGAAGCCCTCCTCCAAGAGCGGGTTCATCAGGTTCCATCCGGCTCCGTCCACGCCGATCAAAACAACACGCGGAGAATCCGGTTCAGGTTCTTCATCTCTCGAAAGGGTGAAATAGATAACGGCACTTAAACAGGCAAGAATAATGACTATGATGGGAAAAAGAGTTCTCTTCGACATTATCTTACTATAAAAAATCTCCAGAGGCATGTCAATGACTGCTCCGTTGCACACACATTCTGAAACCCGAATGGACATCGATCCTTGTTCGGGTCGAAGACTCGCGAAAATCCCTGTGTGCTTTGGGAAAGGGTTTCCGGAATGCCCCTCATCCTCATGATCCAGATCGAGATTTTTCTTCAGAAAAGTGAGAATTGAATTAATAATTCTATCGTGTATAATAAGTTCTTATTCATCCATGGAATGAGGAGCGAACATGAAAAAGAAATACCCGTTCAAACTATTTTTACTTCCCCTCATCATTTTTCTTCTGTTGGGGATCACGGTTCTGGCCGATGAAGAGGTCAAAGCAGATTCAGCCCAAAACATGGCCAATGGCGACGATTGGTCAGAAGCTGTTGATGTGTCCAAAACAGGTCAGGATTGTGCGTTTCCGAAAGTGACCGCAGATGATGCCGGTTATGCCTACATCATCTGGAACCAAGCAAGCGGTCAAAGGGGTATGCGTTTTACTTCCAACGAGAACGACAACTGGCCTGAGCCCGAAAATATCACGAAATCCTTTGTCAGGGTCAAAGAAGGCCCCTGGCCTGAGCTTACACTCGATATCTACGGAAATGTTTTCGTCGTCTATACAGCCGTGACGGATGGTAACTACGAGGTCGTTTACGTCCGCCGCAAAGGAAAAACTTGGGGTCAGCATGAGAACGTTTCAAGGACTCAAGCGGCTGGCTCCGTATCCGCCACACCTCTGGTCGATGTGAGAACCAATGACTACTTCATCCATTGGCAGGACGATGTCGACCGCCCGGCCCCTGAGGCTTCTTACTGGAGGACATACATCCGCTATCTGGAAAAAGGCGAGGGAAGATGGATAGGTGCAGGCGCCATAGGTGACGCATCGGGACGCGACTACGGGCCTGAAGCGGCTATGGATGTCAACGGAAAAATGTACGCCGTCTGGGGAAACAGAAGAGGCGGTATCTCGAACGTCTTTTTCGTAGAAAGCCCAACTCCAAAAGTCAATGCAAGCTGGAAGCCGCCCATCAACCTATCCGGCCCGTCGGGTGTCCAGTTTGCAGAGCCGCAAATCGCTGTCGACTTCGAGGGGAATGTGTACGTTTGCTGGATGCAAACCGCAGGGGGAAATCTCGAGGTTTTTTTCAGAAAGCGGATAAATGGAGTCTGGCAGGAGGCAGAAAACATCTCAAAAACGTCCGGGACCTCAGAATGGCCGACGATAGCCGCGGATAGAGCCACAGGCAAAGTCTATGTCGCCTGGCACGACAACACCTCTGGAAACTGGGAAATCCTGTTCAAGGAGCATGACGGGACCAAATGGCTGGACACCCAGAATGTCTCCAAATCCGGCTCCAAATCTGCCCGACCCGACATCTACTGTGACAGCGGCGGGGGAATTCATCTCGTCTATCTGGAACTCCAGGGCAATTGGAAGGTCTACTACCAGAAAAGAGAGGGCGTTTACGATTTTCCCATCTATCCTCCCCTGAATCTTGAACTAACAAAAACGACCTACAATGATCAAACCGGGAATAAAACCAACACTTTGACATGGGACGAAAACCCGGACAACGAGCGGCACGACGAATTCCAGTATCTCATCTACCGGAAGGAACATGGAGAAGGGGACAGTCAGTACGAAATGATCGAGGCGGTGCCGAATACGACATTCAGCTTTAAAGACGATGGACTACCCACAGACACCAAATACTGGTATCGGCTGAAATCTTTTTCTGAATATGACGAAGAGAGCGAAGACCCATCGAATGCGGTGACGGAAAATTGGATCTGGCCGGCGCTCGATCCCATCCTCGACACCCAAAGCAACAGATTTCTGTTCTACAAGGAAAAGATCAACACGCTCTCCTGGTCGGCGAATCCCTTGAACGATGCTGTAACCGTGGAGCGATACGACATCTACCGCAAATTGACCACCCAGACAAATTCAGAGTATACGCTGTTAACATCTGTGGGGCCAGAGGTCCATCTCTACAAGAACAGAGGACTCCCAGAGGATGAAAGCTATACCTATCGGATCGTTGTCGTCGATGTAGATGGCGTCCAGAGCGCGCCGAGCTCGCCTGTTGGGGAGGAATAGACACATCTCTTCATTTTCCGGGATACAGCGCATCGCTCGATCCACAGATAAAAGAGGTCAATCATTTTCCGAGGAAGGGGGCGCTGCGATTTCGATGAGTTCAGGTCCTCCGCTATCCTCGGGATACTGGCCGTCATAATAGGAATCGTATCCCACAAAAACCCTGTAATTCTCCGGAAGGGTGCCCAATCTTACCGAGCGTTCCGCAAAACCTCTCCTTTTCGCATCGGCAGAGCCGACCCTGCCGTCAAAGACCACCATTGTCTTCACGTCTTTATCCCCCCCGGCATCTGTGATCCTCACGAAAGGATTGAGCACGTAGTCATCTCCCAGGCGGAGCTCCCCTCCGAAAACAGTGCTGGAAAGAGTCCAGACCGGGGAGTCTTTCTTAAGAACGACATTTTGAAAATAGTCATCCCCTCGTGTGTTGGGAAAAGACGTGTACAGGAAAACGAAATTCAACTCACTCCGTTTAGCCAGAGAACTCCCTTCAATTTTTGGGACGAGACAGTACTCTTTGGTTATAGGGAAGTGCAATTCATAGCCTGTTGTATCCGATGAAAGATCATACTCGTAACCGATAAATACTCGGTCTCCGTCAGAGAGTGGCACAGCGGCGCCTTCGCGGGACGATGAAGACCGCAGACGGTCCACGCCTCCTTCATGAACAGCCCACTTGACGATTTCTTCTCCACGAGGATCAACGATTCTTACATAAGGATTTTTTACGATTTCATCCCCCTCCAGTTGTCGGCTGGTGGAAATCGAACTCTGAATCAACCATCGCTCACCATCCCCGTCTCCTTTGCGGAGTGTGACACTCTGGGTGTACTGGGAAAAATTGCCCGGGAAAACATAATTCGGATAGGGGCTCAGCCGATAGATTTTTATGGTGGGATTGTGCAGGTCGATCAGATATTCATCCCATTTGGGACGGAAGGTCTTTATCAATAGCGTCTGTTCCTCCAAGGATCTGTAAAAACGGGCCTGCTTGGGGAATTCCTGGGGAAATCTGGTGAATCTTGCGTACATGATATCGCTCACGATCACGTACTCGACCTTCCGCTGAGCCAGCCAGTCCAAATGGATATTCCCCAGCGTGTGACGACGCAGTAGGCTGAAATCATCCCGGGATAACGGCGGCCCATAGCTTTCCAAAGCAAGAGTCGAACCTTCAGGCAAATGGCTGTTGACCCATTCCTTAGCAAGAGTTCGTGTGTCTTTTTGAGTGAGGAGGTAGTCGAACCTTACGACCTGGGCTGCAGAGGGGATGAGGATGAGGACAACAATGCCCCAGTGCAGAAAACGGCTGTCGAGGGCTCGATAGAGGATAGGAGAATTATCCTTACTCACAAGAGCAGAGATCTTGGTAAAGAGAGCATCCAGAAAAATGGCTGCAATCAGGACCAAAAAAGGCGTCAACGGAAGCAGATACCTTGCCGCCATCGACTTCCAGCTCCCGACGAGGGCAAAGAGCACAAGAGGAAAAACGATCAAGATCAGGTCGTTTCTCTTGCGGCGCACAAGTGCCAAAAGAACTCCCCCGTATACCAAATACTGGGCGATTTTACCGATATTCTCGGCCATCCCATACCTCAGATAAAACAACCACGCGGGTTGCGCTGTGGAGGAACCATAGTGCCCCTCCTGTAACAAATGCTGGGATTGCCACTTAAAATCATTCCAGAATTTTGGAAAGTCGAGAACGGAATAGGGACAGCCCGCCAGGAATCCCCCTAAAAAAAACATCACTGACAGAATCAATTTATGGCTGAGGAAAATATTTCTGATAGGCCTTTGATTATCCAGGACATAAAAAAGATGGGCAAGGAACAGGGGCAGAAAAAGCATTTGGCCACCGTACTTGGTGGCCGTCGCCAATCCCGCAAGGAGTCCGGCGAGGACGTAGAATTTAGTGTCTCCTCTGACATAGATGAACCAGATGCACAGAAATGAAAACATCAGGAAAAAAACCATCGGGACATCCGGAACCATATAGTGAGAAATCTTATTGTGGACGGGCGAGAACACCAACACCAGCGAAGCCAGAGCTCCGACTCTGGGATTGTACATCAACTTCCCCAAATAGAAGACGATGAGGACGGTCCCCACGCTTAAAATCACACTCAACAACCGCGCCAATATGACATGGGTCGTGGCATCCTCGTCAAAGGCCTCCATAAACTGTGCAGGGGAGGTGAATGTTCCCGTCATCTTCCCTCCAAGATAATACACACCCCAAAGGCCTGCCACCGCGTACGTGTGGAGTGAGGGGACATGAAAAAAGTGTGGGTTCAGGTCTCCGGAAAAATAGGTGATAGATATCTTTGCGAAGCGGGCCTCATCGACATGGTAAAGATGGGGGAGGCCGAAGGAGATCCCGGCCACACGTGTCGCGATAGCCAAGACGATGATAAAGGCGAGGATGGCTTTCGCCTGTGTGCCACCATCGGGTCCTGTGGACATAATAGTACTTATAAATAAGACTTCTGTCTCCGTCAAGTCCTTTATCCGGCGCTTTTCTTCTCGTCTTTTGCCCATCAAAAGCGGGATGAACCCCTAACTCGAAATGGCATGTAAACAAGATGCGTTATTCATTGTGCCTGTTGCCAGGTGGCGAAAACCGTAAGAAGGACCGGATGCGTGCGGGATACCGTCAAGGCAGATTCGGAGGAAAACCCTGCGTTCGAGCGAAGTTTCCTTCCGGGGAATCTGAGCGGATTTTCGGAATCGCCGATGGGATACCACAAATGTCGATCTCGGTCACACAATCACGGATCTGGTGTGCTCGTTCGAACGAACAAGATTTTGACAAAGAGGGGTCTCAATGCTATGATTCTGTGGATTCAAATGACAGTCACCGTGATCATTCCCACCAAAAACGAGGAGCGGAGCATAGAAAAGATCATCAACCGGTGCAAGAAACATGCGGACGAATTGCTCATCGTTGACGGACATTCCAAAGACAACACAAGAAAAATTGCCGAAGAATTGGGCGTGAGAGTCGTTCTCGACCATGGCAAAGGAAAGGGCGATGGACTTAGAGTGGGCATTCAAGAAGCGAAAGGCGATATAATCGTATTCATAGATGCCGACGGGTCCCATGACCCTGAGGACATCCCTAAGCTGGTGCAGCCCATCAAGGACGGCAAGGCGGACTTGGTCGTTGGTTCCCGGGGAAAAGGCGGGAGCGATGAGCTTCACGGAGACGTCGAAAAATTGCTGCGGATGATCGGAAGCGACATCATTCTTATCGGTATCAACAAGCGATGGAAAGTTCATTTGACAGACAGCCAGAACGGATTCCGAGCCATCCGCACAGACGTTGCACGGCAGCTGGAGTTAAAAGAGAACATCACCACGATCGAACAGGAAATGACCATGAAATGCCTCAAAAAGGGTTTCAGGGTCGATGAGGTCCCCACCCACGAATACAAACGCGAATACGGAGAATCTGTTATCCGCTTAAAAAAAGTCTGGTTCAGGTATGTATGGAGCTTCCTGAAAAACCTGATATAACATTGAACATCATCCTCCTCAATCCCCCCTATTACTGTAAGGTCGTGCGTGAGGGCCGCTGCCAGCATGAGGCGGCTATCTGGGATTCTGTCTATCCCCCTCTTTCCCTTGCGACGATCGCATCCTACTTAAGAGACGACCACAATGTCCAGATCTTCGACGCCATCGCTGAAGAGACAGATTTATCCGTGCTCACTGAGAAGATCATACATTTCGACACCGATCTCATCATTGCATCGGTCTCCACGCCCACGATCACACAAGACCTCCAGTCTCTCGAACACATCAAGCGCTCCTCTGATGCAAAAATCGCCATATTCGGCGTCCATGCCACATATTTTTCCGAGACACTCATAAAGGAAGATTGTATCGACTATGTTTTCCTGCATGACCCGGAAGAACCCTCCGTTCAGATCGCATCGGGAAAAAGGAATGACCTGAAGGGTGTTGTCTACAAAGAGGCCGGCCACACCGTGATCAGACCTCCGGACCCGCAAAGGATATCTCGGTTCAAAATTCCCGCATGGGATCTGGTCGACCTTAAACATTACAAAATTCCTGTCAAGG
The DNA here is from genome assembly GCA_050124775.1 of Candidatus Aminicenantota bacterium. Classification (GTDB taxonomy): domain Bacteria; phylum Acidobacteriota; class Aminicenantia; order Aminicenantales; family Aminicenantaceae; genus WTAW01. The sequence goes on along the minus strand of JASFEP010000042.1, from coordinate 5,298 downwards.
GAAAAAGTTACGTTCTTGTGTCTACAGCAAGGGGGTGTCCTTACGACTGTTCATTCTGTGTCGTCCCCTATTATTATGGGAAAAAGATAAGATACAGGGAAGTCGAAGAAGTCATTGCAGAGCTCAAAGCCATCGCCGAATTTGTGGACGAAGTTTTTTTTCACACAGATCTTTTCACATTCAGGAAAGCCTACGTCCTGGAATTGTGTGGACGGATCCAAAAAGAAAAGATCAACATCCAGTGGATCTGTAACAGTCGCGTGGATACGTTCGACAAGGAAATGGCGGGAGCCATGAAAGCCGCAGGTTGCTGGATGGTCTCTTTCGGCGTTGAGAGCGGGAACCAAAACATATTGGACCTGTGCGGGAAGAGGATCAGTCTCGAACAATCACGCAGAGCCGTCCAGATTTGTCGTGATGCGGGACTTATTTCCATCGGCCATTTTGTGCTGGGATTTCCCGGAGAAACCCACGAAACTCTCGAGCAAACCACCCGGTTTTCCAGAGAGATCGATCCCGATTTTGCCGAGTTTTATATCGCCACTCCCTTTCCGGGTAGTCGGCTCTTCGAAACCGTCCACCAGGATATTTCACTGGACTGGCACAACATCCGGTACGACCACGATCCCTACCGCTATGGTTTTGACCTGGAAAAAAGCCGGAAACGGGCCTATTTTCGCTTTTATCTCAGGCCTAAAAAAATCGCGAGGTTCATCAGTTTGTTCGGATTCAAAAAGATCTTTGCGATGGGTGCTTCAGCCCTTCGATTTTTGACGTCTTTTTTACGGCAACCCGGTTAATCCCCATGCGGTGCGGGTCCCAGCGAGGAAAAGCACAGCCGTCACTTCTTTTCTTTACGGAGCTCGATGGAGTCATCTGCAACCATCAATCCCTTCCCTGAAACAAAAGCCTTCTGGACAGCTCTCCCTCTGCTCTTCCAATGGAATTGGATGGTCAGCAACGGATGGGATTCCGAAAAAGAGATGTCCAGACCGCGGATATGATTCGGAGTTCGTGAGACAAATCGGACCTCTTCTCCCGAGAATGAGACTTCTAGCCCGGGGGCTTCTCGGGGAAAGGGTTCGATGCTAAGGATCACTTCTTTGGCCTTCATGGGGCCGGCGAAACGGATCGATCCAGAGTCTACGGCAGACTCTTCGTCTCCCCAGCGCAGCCTCCACACCTCACTGGTTTTTTGCACGTAAACCCCATCGAAGGTGTTCAGAACCCTCTGTGAAATTGTCTCATGAGTGAACAATCTGTTCAAGATCCTGTGAACATCCGGATTTTTTTTCTGCGTTTCCAGTGCGCGGAGATACTCTTCCGTCGCCTTTTCGAAATGCCCCTTCCAGTAGTGTTCATTCGCTCTCCTGATCTCATTGCTCACATTGTCTATGGATGAAAAAATATAAAAATTATGGATCTTTTGATCGAGAAAATACTCGGATGTTATGTGGTCCAAGACCTCGGGCATCTTGTCGTACCAAAAACCGTATTCCCACTGCCTGAGAACGATGACCTTGGGTTTGTTTGTTTGGATCTGGGACAAAAACGTCTTCCGCCGCTGCGGAAAATAACCGGGGATTCTACCGTTATCGAATTCTGTGGCGTTTTTCCGGTCTGACAAAAAATAGAGGGGGCTCTCGCCAAAACACAGAATCCTGTCCTGTGGCGATGTGCGTGCCGAGATATGCTTCAATATCTTGCTGTATGTCACCGCCTGACGGGAGGGGGGCAGGATTCCAGACCTCTCTGTCCCTTTGATCTCTCTGTGGATACCGGCCCTTAGGGTAATGCCCCCTCCGTCATACTGGACCATAGGGTGACCGAAGAGGCTGTAATAGACCAAAAAAAACTGGATCCCCAAGGCCACGATAAGGGCAATAAGGTATCCCACAGACTTTACAGAGAGAACCATGCCCCTTGCCCCTCGAGCCCTCTTCATTTGTTGAAAAACTAAATATATCAAATATGCCCATAAGACATAGATCAAGGCTCCGCTTTGTGGAATCCTGAACTCATGAGTCCAATGCCAGATGTGGGTGAAGGAAAAGATTGCCAGAATCAGAACGGCCAGAAGAGAAAAGTCAGCCTCACTCTTTTCTGCACGTCTTTTTTTCAATCGGGCAAAAAGGATCCCCCCGATGACGATAAAGAGCAAAATGGCCAAATAGGAAAACACCAATCCCAGATCTCTATTTTTAATGTCGATGGGCCATCTCAAAAAAACCATCGGAGATTTAAACCCAAAGGACTCTATGTGTCCCAGCTGAACGGTCTGGATTATCCCTTCGACAAGATCCCCTAGTCCATCCCTCAGCCAGTAGAGAAGGATCATGGGGAGGACTCCCAAAAAAACAGAGAGGCCAAAGGTTATCCCCTTCTTCAGTATTTCAGCGATCCTTTCTTTTTTTGATATTCCCAAAAGAAGAATCAAAAGCCCTACAGTGATAAAGCTATAACCGGCATAATCCTCGCGGAAATAGACAGAAAACCCCACGGAGAGACCCAGGATAAAAAGGCGGATTCTCCGGGGATCGCGAAGATAGAGAAGGATCAAGAGTGCGTTGACCAGGAGAACCAATCCCACAAATGCTTTATTCCAAAATCCAGGAATAATCATTAGAATGAGGGAAGGCATCAAGCTAAAGGGAAGAGGTACGATTCTTCGCGCGACATGAAAAGCCAGAATATTTTTCGTGCAGTGCAACACAACGAAAAAAAGCCGCTCCACGGCCACGCTTTTGCCTAAAGCCAGAAACCACAGAGCCAATACATAAAAACGCCCCATGGTGTACTGGTGAAAATCCTTTAAAGGCAGCTCTCCAGAGAGGACACGCATAGCTCCATTGATGAGTAATCCCTCGTCGACGTCGATCTTGAAGTACTTATAATAGGCAAGATAATAAAGGATACTGCCTAAGCCGATGAGGATACTTATCAACCCGACAATGTGCTTATCCTTTGCGGCCAAATGTTCTCTCCTAGATTTTCATCTGTTCTTATGTCGCTTTATTGTATGTGTTGAAGTTCGGAATTTCAAGCAATCCCAGGTTCACCCAAGCGTTACCCAGCGATGAGGCCCGTTTTAACGGTTCCATTCCTCCCAAGATTTTCCATCAATCCGAACGATTAGTCGGTAGGGGTGAATATCTCATCCCCAATTTCACCCTTAAAGGGACTTGACTAGCTCAGGGGAAAAATATAGGTTTTTATTAGTGAGAAAAAATACTATACTAAACATAGAATTATAATAGAGTGTAGCTATGCCAAAACAACCTGGAGACAAAACCATGCGTAAAGGAAAAATCGGAATACCATCCATCCTTCTCGTTCTTCTTCTGTCTATACCCGTGGTTATCTTTGGAAGCCATCTCCTTGGTAGCCAAGGCGAAGAGGAAGCTGAGGGCTCTAATGCGACGATCGCCTCCGCCACCGAAACTCCGGAACCTATCAAGATCTCCAGCTCTGGAGCGAGGTCCGCAACACCCCTTGTCGTCGCCCATTCATCAGGAGTAGCCGCTGTCATCTGGATTGAAGGGACGGGGGGAAAGAGGCACGTCTTTTTCAACACGAACAAAGGCGGGAGCTGGGGAAACCCGGTGAACACCTCCTCAGACATCAAAATCGGAGGGTCGGGCCCCTGGCCGGATTTTGCGATAGATAAAGCCGGGAGGCTTCACTACGTCGTGACGGCTGTTTCCGACTTTCCGAATTATGAGGTCTTTTACAAACAGTATTCCGACAACACATGGCAACGCAGTCAAAATATCTCGAACACAGCAGAGCCCGGATCGGGCGGATCCGCCTGCCCTACGATCGCGACTAGCCCCACAAACAACAACTGTTACGCCGTATGGTACGACGATATATACACCCCTGATAGATGGCAACTTTATTTTACGTACAAAAGTGGCGGCAGCTGGAGCAGATCGCGGGCATTGCCCGTTGCTAACGGAACTTACACCCCAGAGATCGATGTGGATGGCAATGGCCATGCTCATCTCATATGGATCAAACGGCGGCGGGATTCTTCCGTCGTATGGTATTCCAGCAACGCCAACCCCACGAATATCAATAGCTGGACAGAGGCCATTGCTATATCCGGCGAATCGAACGAGGATTGGTGCGAGCCCGATATCGCCGTCGACGATCAAGGGAACGTCCACATCACGTGGATCCAAAACAAGAGCGGTAATCGTGAGATCTATGTCCGGAGCAGGATCAACGGCTCATGGGGAGACCGGCAGAATGTGTCCAAAACCTCGGGAAAATCCTATTTGCCGCGTATCGCTGTAAATAGAAACACTGGAAACGCCTTCGTTGTATGGCAGGAACGAAAAAATGGAAAATGGCAGATATATTTCAACCACTCCCAAGGGGGGAATTGGTCAACGCCTACGGCTTTAACGAACAATTCTTCCGATTCGATCGAGCCGGATATTTTCGTCGACGATTCCAATGAGGTTCACGTGGTTTACTCGGATAATGCTTCGGGAGGGTATAACATCTGGTATATCAGCACTTCTGATGTGGGGGGCATAATCTCCGGAGTCTACCCTCCACTCAACGTCCGCCTCAACTCCGTGCGGGACGACAATACGAAGAAGAATATCGTGAGATGGAAAAAGAACGACGCCAACGACAACGCAAACGTGAAAGGCTACAAAATTTTCAGGAAGAAGGCATCACAAGGAGTGAGTGCTTACAGCCTCCGCAAAACCGTCGATAAGAGCGTTTTCAAGTTCGAGGATACGGGGCTGTCTCTCGATACAAAATACTCATACGTGCTCACAACCGTAGACTATGAAGGAGAAGAAAGCGATCATTCCAACGAAGCATCAGAACCGCTGGTTTTCCCTCCTGTCGAGATCACCACTTCATCGGACCTTGACGGCACAAAAACGAAAAAAATCAATGTGGTCTCATGGAAGAAGAATCCGAAGAACAACGGCACGACCGTCAAGGAATACAAGATTTATCGCAGAGAGGGAACATCGGGAAGCTTTCAAGAGATCAAGACTATCCCGGGAGGCGTCCGGTCCTATCAAGATAAAAACCTTCCTACGCAAAAAAAATTCGTTTATCGTCTGACCGCCGTGGATAACAACAACCGAGAGTGCGAGCAGTCGCTATCCAGCTATGAGGATTACGTGTTTTGCCCGATTAACGTATCTCTGAAGACAGTCGTCAATGAAGGGATGTTCTTCAGTGAAAAGATCAACCTCCTGAAATGGAAACACAGCCCTTTGAACGACCCCATCGAAGTGGCCAAGTACATTGTTTACCGCAAGGAGG
>JASFEP010000041.1:0-17220 GCA_050124775.1 Candidatus Aminicenantota bacterium | reverse complement strand
GCCGGTCGAAGGGCCGCCTCTCTGGACATTGGCGATAACAAGAGGGGTCTCATGCATCGCCGCCAATCCCAGATTCTCCATCATCAGGGAGAAACCAGGGCCCGAGGTAACGGTCATGGGTTTTTTCCCTCCCCATGAGGCTCCGATCAGGGCTGCAATAGAAGCGAGTTCATCCTCCATCTGGATAAAGACTCCTCCGACATGGGGAATACGTGTTGCAAATCTTTCAGCGGTTTCTGTAGAGGGAGTTATGGGGTATCCGGCAAAAAAGCGGCATCCGCCCGCCAGAGCCCCTTCGGCAAGAGCATAGTCTCCATCCAGATAATGGGCTCCAGTCAAGACTCCCTTAGGGTCTGCTTTCGTCTTTTTCACGTTCGTCCTCCTCCTTGAGGGTTACAAATATGGCGTATTCTGGGCAGATCGTCTCACAGAGTTGACAGTATAGGCACTTTTCCTCATGCTTGACGTAGGGGGGGTGATAACCCTTGATGTTGAATTCTTCAGACAGCTCGAGGACGTCTTCCGGGCAGTATTCCACACAGAATGCACATCCCTTACATCTGTCTTTATTGATGTGAATTTTTCCCTTTTTTGGTTTCAAATCACCGAAGTATACCATTGGGACCTCAGATTAATTTTTTTTCTTTCAAAATAGGCTTTGGATCGATGTAGTGAAGGTCTAGCCTCAGAGATTTTTCCGGACAGCCTAGCGCTATCGCGAGTATCTGTGTGAAGTAGAGAACAGGGATACTTTTAAAATCAGGATATTTTTGCACGGTCTCTTTCTGTCTGGTGTCCAGGTTAAACGCACAGAGGGGACAACTCACTACAACGACCTCGGCTCCTTGTTCTTGAGCCGATGTGAGGATCTGGTAGGTTCTATCAGCGACGATCTCAGGTTTATCGACGGTTTGGTAGGAGGCACAGCATTCCGTTTTATAGGGGAAGTCTACCGGGTTCGCACCCAAAATCGACATCAGATCATCAAGTATGACGGGATTTTCCTCATCATCGAACCCGATCTCTTTCGGGCGTACCAGAAGGCAGCCATAGTAGCTGGAGATCTTTAGGTTTTTTATGGGCTTGACGACTTTTTTGGCTAAGTTTTCGAAAGTGATTTCTTCCTTGAGAAACTCGAGGAGATGTTCCACAGAAACATCGCCCTTGTATTTGACTTCTTCTCTGTACATGAAGTCGTTCACCCGGTCGAGGCTTTCAGGATCGTTCTTCAGTCGTTCGTTAGCTCTTTTGAGTGTGTTGTAACACATGGCACACAGGGTCATCACTCGGTCTGAGTTTTGTTCTTTGACTCGGATGAGGTTCCTGATGGGAGCAACGTGATGGATCAGGTCATCGGTGGCAAAAGAAAACACGGTTCCGCAGCAGTTCCAGCGGTGAAGTTCTTGAACTTCGACTCCGAGCTTATCGAGAGCGCATATGGCTGAATCCTCGAAGTTTTTTGCGTGGTTCTTTAATGTACACCCGGGAAAGTAGCTTAGTTTCATTATGATGATTCCTTAATGTTTTGAAGTTGTAAGAATGATGGATCATAACGACATTACGATGTGAATTTGCGGAAATTGCTGACCAGGGCAATGGGAGGAACGTCACCCTTCTCTTCGTCCGTGAGCTCTTCGACTTTCACATGATCCTTCCGCTTGCGAAGGAGGATCTGCCGGATGGCTTCGATCACTTCGGCGATGTTGATTCCCTTGGGGCAGCGGGAATTGCAGGTCAAACACGAGGCGCACACCCAGATGGCTTTGGATGCGAGAAGCTCTTCTTTGAATCCTAGCTGGGCATAACGAATAATCATGTTCGGGAGAATATCCATTTCCGATACGGCTGGACAACCTGCCGAACATTTGCCGCACTGGTAGCAGACCATCAGGTTTTGTCCACTCAATTCTTCGACTTTGCGGACAAAGGGATCTCTGGTTCGATTTCTTGAGATATTGACTCTCATCTGAGCCGACCTTTCGGTTATCGATCCTTCCTTTTATGTAACGAAGGTATAATATATATATTAAAACAAGACAGTAAAACATAATTGCGTATACCTGTCAAGGTTCAATCGATAAAAACTGCCGTTCTCTAAAAATCTTGAGTTTTCATGCCCCAGAATGAGAATAGAAGACTGAACGAGTTCAGGAGAATGAGGTATTTGAGTAGAGGCAAAAGACCGACGAGAGGGAAGATGACCGAGCTCACGACGACAGCGCCAACGAATGAGCCCACCAGGTCCAATCCATACCCCATGCCATAATGCTGTTTTTCCTGGATGTAGAGCCGGTTGGATAAAATGAAGAGGTCTCCACCCAGGAATCCCAGGCAAAAAAGGATCGCGAAAAATAACATTTCAGGAGGGGGAAATCTGAGCAGGAGGAAACAGACAAAGAGAAGAAAAATAAAGCCGGACTGGATGAGAAGAACCCTCTCGAACCGGGCCGTTTTCCTTTTCTTTCCATAAAAAGAACCCAGGCTGAGGCCGATCATGAACATTGCAAAAAGAAGAGCGATCCTTTGGTAGAGATAGCCATAGAATGTTTGGAAGGAAAAAATGAGCAGAATCTCGGTAACAATGGTGGTAAAACCAAGAACAACCAGGGGTGTCAGATAAAAAAAGGATCTTTTTTTCTTCAGGCCGAGAAAGAAGAGCAGCAGAACACCCGCGATCAAAGGGAGATCGAGCAGCCAGAAAGGGCTTATCCGGGAAAGAGTGCCGAATAACCTGGCTTCACGGCTCCTAAATTGTGCGCTCCAGAGGACCGAGTTGTAAAAATAGCTGACGGGAGCAAGGTCCCGGTTAACCCGGCCTTTTCCATTCCACACAGTATTTCTCAAGAAGCTGACTCGCAAGGGAGATAGTCTGTCGATGAGGAGTTGAGGAATAACGTATTGATTTCTCAATTCTAGATCTTCGATAATTTTTACGATATCTGCGTATTTCAGTGTGAGTGGGCGGCTTGATGCCAGAAAGACATTGGTGTTTCCGGGTACGATCTTCACATAAGAAAATACCTCCTTGATCGTAAAAAAGAGGGAGGATAGGAAATCCTGCAGTTCGGGGCTGATGTAGTTTTCAGCCGAAGAAACACGGAAAGAAAAGACCCCAATTTCTGACAGCCTGTCTTTGACGATGCGAAAGAATTCCTCAGTGTAGAAGCGATTGATCTGGGACGTGGTCGGTTCAGGAAGATCCAGGATGATCACATCGTATATTTTGGTGCAGTGGATTAGAAAGGCCCGCCCATCCCTGTAGTGAACTTGTATCCGCTGGTTTTGAAACACATCTTCCACCGATGGTGGGAGAGTAGTGAGCGAGAAGCGAATGATCTCCGGGTCGAGTTCCACATAATCGATAGCGGCATCGGGATATTTCAGGGCTTGTTCCAGATTTCCTCCGATGCCTCCTCCTATAAGAAGGACATTTTGGGCTTCTGGGTATTGGAACATAGCATAATGCACGGATTCCTCGGATGCGGCAAGATCGGGGTAGGAAAACATCAAAAGATTATTGTTGTAGATCGAGATCTGTTCTTCTGTTCGAATCGCTTGAAGTTTGCCGTAGCGAGAGTCCTTGCTCTGAATGAGCGTGAAAGGTTTCCAGTAGGTCTTTTGGCTGGGAAAGTCGAACACAAAAAAACCCACGAATAAAAAAACGGAAAGCAGCAATGAATAAGCTCTCATGCCGCTTTTAATGGTAACGAATACCAGGCCTATTCCAAAAATACAAATAATAGAAGTCATCTGCCAGTTGGAAAGAAGGGGAATGAATACCAGATAAATGATCAGACCGCCCATCGATGCACCGACCGATTCCAAGAGATAGGTTCGAGACAGGTTTCCTTCAACGGCTTTGACGTTAAACACGAAGAGGACACCCAGGGGGAAGCTCATGAAGAGTGTGAGCCCCATCGCTGCAACAAATATGGAAAAAAGTCCGGCCATCTCTCCGGGGAGAATATTCAACCAATACCGGGAAAACCTCAGACAGAGGAGGCAGAGGGGAAAGAACAAAAGGACAGACTGGAATGCCAGGGAAAATTTTCGCGGAGAAAAGACAACTCGTTCTCCTAGAATACTCCCCAAGCCTCCCCAGAGTAACCAGGCCCCTAACACGATGCCGAATGTGATCTCATTCCCATAAAAGACAGCCGAGAACTCCCTCAACAATACGACCTGGAAGGAGATTGCCAGAAAGCCTAGCAATAAAGGGGGAATCCCTTTGCTTATGTTCACATCCATAGAATACAGAAGTCTGGTCCTAGAATCTAGGGGATACCCAGGATTTTTTGTGGTTCAGGATTCAATCGATATGATATAGCGTTCAGGTCCAGATGCCCGGAATGGGATTGTCACAGAATGTGCATTTTCCGTCCTTTATGTTCGATGTTTTGATCGTATAGCCTCGCCTCTCTATGCACATGTTGAAACACTTGGGACAGTACGTGTTTTCGGCTTCGTGTCCGGGGACATTTCCGATGTAGACATAGTTGATCCCTTCTTTTCGGGCGATGTTCCTCGCCCTCTCGAGGGTGGAAATCGGTGTGGGTGGGAGGTTTTTAAGGAGATACATGGGGTGAAAGCGCGAAAAATGGAGTGGTACGTCGGGCCCAACCTCTTTGAGTATCCATTGACTCAGACGCCGGATCTCCCCTTCGCTGTCATTGAGCGTAGGTATGACCAGATAAACGATCTCCAGCCAAATTTTTCTCTGCGAGATAATCTTGATCGCGTCGAGGACGGGCTGGAGTTCGCCCCTTACATAATCCGTGTAAAAACTTTGAGTGATCGCTTTCAAATCGACCTTGATACCATCCACGACTCCGATCAATTCTTCGAGGGGTTCTGGGTTGACATGCCCCCCTGTGATGACCACATTCTTGATGCCTCTTTTTCGAGCTTCCAAAGAAGTGTCGTACATATACTCGTAGAACACGATGGGTTCGGAATATGTGTATGCGATCACAGGAGATTCATACTGTTTAGCCGCTCTCACGACTGCAACGGGCGGGAAGTCGACATGTCGCACCTGTTCCGGCCTGACCTGTGAAATCTCCCAATTCTGACAGAACTTACAGTTCACATTACAACCTGCGGAGGCAATGGACAGAGCCGTAGTCCCTGGCATGAAGTGGAACAAAGGCTTTTTTTCTATCGGGTCTACGGCAACCGTACATGCCTTTCCGTACACCAATGTGTAATAGATCCCATCCTTGTTCTCCCGCACGCCGCAGTAGCCTCTCTCTTTGTCCCCCAGTTTGCAGAATCGCGGACAAAGGACACACTCGATCTCACGGTCGGGGTGTTTTTTATAATAGCGGGCCTCCACCTGGGAGAGGTTTGCAGCATCGTGAAAAGCATAGAGGTCCATGAGCCAAGCATTCATTCCAGAGCCCATAGTTAAACCAGCACATCCAGCCGTTTTTAAAAATTTGCGTCTGTCCATAAGGTCCTTTATACTTCGAATTCTTCGATATCAATGCTTTTGAGATCGGATATTCCCAGGCCCATTTTTTCGGCTGTTTTCAGATACTTGGGCGGCCTTTGTTCTTCCGCCAAAGAGGGAAGGCCTGTTTGTGCCCTGAGTTTTTCTATGATTTGCCAGCCGACTGTGTCTGCGGCGACCGGATCCTTGCTGAATACAAGAGCCCCGTAATTCTCAGCCCATTGAGGATGTGAAGACGGACCTCGATGGTACTGCACCGTCAGGGCATCTAGGATCGTGATCCTATGCTTGTTGCATATCATCGGGGTGCCGAAGAGTTCGGCGATGAAAGGATCGCAATTGTTATCATGATACTTATTCGGATTATGGATCGCGCCGAAGTAATTCTTCATACCTCCCGTGACACCGGCTAACCCGTGATCCTTCAGTATAGCGAGGCTGATTGAAGCTGAGACTGCGTCGGCCAGTATGGATGAGAAGAGACTTCCGATGTTCAGAAAGGCAATGAGATTCCTGTTGTAGCCCAAACTATTGGAATCGGTACCTAAGACTTTGATCCCTGCCTTATTCATATTCAAGCGGTATCCGGCCTCTTTGAGCTCGCGATTGGTCCTATCCCAGATCATTATATTGTCTGCGTTCCATCCATTATCCGCAAAAAGATTTGCAAGAGTCAGGGATGTGATGGGAGTCGTAGAAATTGATTTTCCGCCGATGGTATTGATCTTGATGCCGATCCTGTCTTTGTCTTTGAAAAAAAAATGAAAGGCGTCGGCTGAAGTCTTTTGTCCTGCTAAAGAAGTCAAACCCTGGAGGTACATCTCTCTGACCACCTCAGGAGCCACCCTGCTAGTGCTTTGGCTGTTGCGTTTTCTGACGATCACGACTTTAGATCTAGACATCGCACTTCAATTAAAAGGTACTCCTCTTTTAAATATCTGTCAACAGAAGTTGGCAAACGTAGAACCGTGATAGCATGAATTTTTGCTCTGTTATTGAGTGTTGCGATTGTGTGGTGGAGCAAACCGGAGGAAGGACTCTTTGCGGGCAATGGACATCTTCCAGGGAGTGACATATGGGATACTCACTCACGGCCAAGGAAGGTATTCTTGAAGGTGAAAATGAGGCGGAATCTCGTTTTCGAAGCACTGATTGGTCCAGCCGCATGTTTATTCATCACGGTATTGGAGACGCTGAAAGAGGAAGGTCATTGAAAAAAATGTGGGGAAGGATTATAGTATCAGAGGAATGAATATTCATGGAGTCACTTCAATGGAAAATGCCAAATACAAAACGTGTGTCTTACTGGCCGTAATTTTTATTTTGGGGAGCTTTTTATTGGCTTCTGAAGATCAGAAGGAATCCGGATTGATCTCTCTTCTGCCGGAACTGGAGAGTTGGAGTATGACAGAAAAACCCGAGAGTTATTATCCAGAAAATCTTTTTGAATACATCAACGGGGCTGCCGAGATCTATTTAGCTTACGAGTTCAAGGAGTTAATCGTTGCCCAACAACAGAAAGACCAGTCTGAGAAGAATGTCGCTGTTGAGATCTATGATATGGGTACTCCAACCAATGCCTTCGGCATTTACAGCGCAGAGCGCTATCCTGATAACCGGTTCATCCGGATGGGGCTTCAAGGCTATGTTGAAGAGGGAACTCTGAATTTTCTTGTCAATCGCTATTATATCAAGCTTCTATGTTTCGAGTGCGAGGATCAATCTGAGGAAGTCCTCAAAGCTTTCTCTAGTAAGATCGTCGAAAGGGTGAAAGAAGTGGGGACCCTTCCATCCCTTCTCACTGCCTTTCCTTCAAAGGGATTACACCCCAATTCAGAAAGTTTTGTCCTGCGCAATTTTATGGGCTATAGCTTTCTCCATAATGGCTATTCGGCCAAATATAGAGTTGGGGATCTAGAGTTCGACTGTTTTATTGCAGAGGGTGAAGACAAGACCGATGCAGAGGTAATGCTGCAGAAGTATTTGGAAGCCAAAGAAAGTCCGAATGTCCAGAAGATCGACTCGGGATATCACATCAAGGATAAATACTACCATAACATCTATATGGCCAGAGTCGATAAATGGCTTTGTGGAGTTATCAAGATCGAGGATGGATCAGAAGATGTTGGACTCCTATACTTGAAGGATCTTATTCAAAGTTTGAAAAACTTGACACAAAGATGAACAGACCCCACTCAAATGGCTTTTCATCCTTGAGCTCCGCTTTTTAGACTTCAAAACCGGATTTTCTCAGACCTCGATCGCACTATCCTCTAGTAGAAAGGAATTCCTGCAAGCTTTGAAACTCCTGGCCCAATGTGATTAGCGCTCCTCTTGCTTTGTCGAGATTTTTGTCTCTGCCGGCACATTCCATGTCTAAAGCGGCCTTTTGGAGAAAGGGAAGACTCAAGTTTGCAGATGCTCCTTTCAAGCTGTGCCCCAATTCTTGAATCGAAACAAAATTTTTGAGATCGATGGCCTTTTGGAGCCCTTCGATTTTTGCCTCGAAATCCATCTTGTAGAGATTGAGCAGCTCGTGAAGGAAGGATTCGTCATTTCCGATTCTCGCCAGTGCCGAGGGTAAATCGATAGGACTGTTTCCAGGGGAAGATTCGTTGTTGATCATTATCTTTCCTTATTTTTTTTTGTCATTGGAATAGACATTTTTTATTAGAATTTAATTTGTGTTGTTCACGAGTTGATATTGCCGCAGATGCAAGGCGTCGGCTCATGAAGACGTGGTCGTCCACTTCGAATGAGCTGCAACGAAGCATATGGGATAAGATCACCTCGCCCGGAGGGAAAAAAATGTCGATTAAAGAAAAGAGCGCATGGATAAATGGATCGCTAAAATATGGAGACAAAAATGAATCTGGTCTCATTAATGTTTTTTTAGTCATTGGATAGACATTTTTTATGAACAACATAAATTAGGATGCAATGACGCAATTGCGTCCCATATTCTTTGCATGGTACATCGCCTTATCGCTGAATTTGACGAGATATTCGATGGATTTGTGTGAATGGCTCTCAGATGATGCGCATCCCACACTGACAGTAACGTAGAGTTGACCTGCACCTGTTTTTATTCGGTCTTTACACACGATGCGGCGTAGCCTCTCTGCGATTCTTTTGGCATTATCCAAGCTACAACCTGGCAAGATGGCTAGAAATTCATCTCCGCCATAACGCCCGACCTTATCGTAGCGTCTCAATGTGCCCTTCAATCGCGATGCTACCTCGACCAAAACCTCATCGCCGACGTCATGGCCATAGGAATCATTGATTTTCTTGAAAAAATCGATATCGAGCATCACTGTGCTGACAGGTTTGTTTTCCCTGAGGCTTCGGTGAAATTCGTCGGTGAGAACATTGAGGATCTCATACCTGTTGAGAAGGTTTGTCAACGTATCATGAGTCGCGATCTCTTGGAGTTTTTTTTGGGAATCGAGGAGTTGATTCTGTAAGCTGATAATTCTTTTTCCTGTCTGTAGACGTGCTTTGAGTTCATGCGTGTCAAAGGGTTTGGTGATGTAATCATCAACTCCTGCAGCAAAACCTTTTCTTATGTCACTCTGTTTATTCCTGACTGTTAGCATAATGAGATAGATGTATTCGTCCCATTTTTTTTCCCTGATTTTTTTACACAGCTCGACTCCATCTATCTTTGGCATGATCCAATCGAGGATCGCGATCTGAATATTATTTTCCTGGATCGCCTTCCACGCCTCTTTTCCGTCTTCTGTAGATATGATCTCGTAGCCCCATTTTCTGAGATTTTTCTCGAGAATGGTACGACAGAGTTTATCGTCTTCTGCTATGAGTACGCGTATCACTGTTCCTCTCCTTGTTCGATAAGCATTATTTTTGATTATTCTTATATGCCATGGCATCATTTATTTTTTGGAAAACCTCTTCGGGATTAAGGGGTTTTGTCATATAATCGTCCATCCCTGCCTTTAAACATCGTTCCCGGTCGCCCTGCATCGCATGGGCCGTCATGGCTATAATGGGAATGTGTGATCCTGTGCTCTCCTCTTTTTTTCGGATGGCTTCGGTTGCTTTAAACCCATCCAAAACAGGCATTTGGACGTCCATGAGGATCAGGTCGAATTTTTTACTGTCCAGGGCTGTGAGTGCGTCTTGACCATTTTCTACAGCTGTAACGCTATGTCCTTTTTTATCCAGCATAAAATAGGCGACCTTCCGGTTGACCATGTTGTCCTCGACGACAAGGATGCGGTAGCATTTCTTTGTTGAATCGGGTTCTTTCCGTGGTATTTCCTGTTTGAGCGTTTCCTGCCGGTGCACTTTGGGCTCTAGATCTGGTTTATCTGGGAGACCCACAACGCTTTTTACGGCCGCTGCGAGTTCGGACAGCTTTATGGGTTTGCTTAAAAAGGAAGTCATCCCCAGTTTCAGCCAAGGTTCGGCGTCTCCGCGATTATCTTTGGAACCGACCATAACGATCATTGATTTTGGGAGGTGGGGAGCACGTTTGATGTAATCCAAAAACATAAAGCTGTCTGTCCCGGGCAGATAGGGGTCGAAGAGGATCACGGAATAAGGGCTGTTTTCTGAAGTGGCCCGGTCGAGTTTGGCCATAGTATCCCCTGCACTGGACGATTTTTCGACCTTGAGATTCAAGTCGCACAGCAGCCTCGCTATTGTGTCGAGAGCTTTGTTGTTATCATCGAGAACAAGAGCGGGAAGATCCTTCAGGTCATCGAGCTCATCCGGTTGTGGACCGGTTTCTGTCGCGAGGTCAATCTTCAGAGGAACAGAGACATAGAATTGACTTCCTTCGCCTTCTTTGCTCCTCACCCAGATCTTGCCGTTCATCACGTCAGCAAGCTGCGAACAAATGGCCAGGCCGAGACCGGTCCCTCCAAATTTTCGCGTCATCGATCCGTCGGCTTGAGCAAAGACGTCAAAAATGATCTTTTGATTTTCTTCTGAAATCCCGATTCCGGTATCAGCCACAGTGAAGAGCAAAGAAACATTCTCCTCTGTTTTTGATTCTTCTGCCACAGAGACAACGATTTCTCCCTGTTGGGTGAACTTGATGGCATTCCCCACCAAGTTTGTCAATATCTGTCCTAACCGGCCCGGATCTCCGATTACGCTGTAGTTGATCGAAGAAGGAATATCACAGATGAGCTCCAATTTCTTTCTATGTGCCTGCAGGCCGACAGCGGAGACCGTTTCATAGATAAAGTCCAGGATGTTGAAGCTTGTCGATTCCAGTTCGATCTTTTTTGCCTCGACTTTAGAAAAATCGAGGATGTCGTTGATCAAATTCATCATGGATTCCGCCGATGATTTGATCCCTTGGACAAATTCCAGTTGCTCTGGCTTCAGGTCTGTTTCTAACGCCAGGTCTGCCATCCCGAGGATACCATTCATGGGAGTCCGGAGTTCGTGACTGATGTTCGCTAAGAATTCGTTTTTTGCTGTTGTTGCGGAATCAGTCTGTTGTATTGTTGATCCAGCTTCCTTATCCCATTTGACGCATACGATCATGCCCTGATATTCATTTCTTAGATATATGGGTTGAAGGTGGACAACTATGCTTTTTCCCTGAACGGTTGTTCTCTCTATTGCCGGAGATGAATGTGTCTCGGCCTTGAACCGGGATATATGAGATTTGAACGCGTTCTTTGGGAGGCCAAGCTCAAAATCTAAAAGATTTTTTGTCACGATGTCAAGCTTTCGCTTATCGAAAAAATTGAGAAAAGCCTCATTCACTTGCATCATTCGGTTATCTTTATCCACATACAGAATCCCTTCTTCCACAGCTGCGATCGTGCTTAGAAACTTGGTCGTTTCCTTCTCAGAAGGTTCCAAATGAATATCGTTTTTCCCCTTTCTTCTGTAGATGATAAACGATCCTATGGACTTTCCATTCTCCAGTACAGGAGAAGCGAATGCTGAGATTTGAAGATCGGCTCCATCGCGATTTTTATGGACAGCCTCAAATTCGATCTTATCTCCTCTGGCGAGTTGCTGGGTGATAGAGGCGTTTTCGTCCTCGCTGTCTTGAGAACCGATCAAATCGTCGATAGATTTTCCCAAGACATTATTTGGCTGAATGCCGAATAGATGCGTGAATTCCACGTTGACACGGAATATCTTGCCCTTGTGGTCGGCAATCATGATGGCATCTTTTGTGATATCTAGCAGGTGATCTAGATAGATATTGAGATTGGACTTGTGATCGGAATCATGAAGGAAATCGAGAAAAACTTTATCTGTCATTGTGTATCCTTCTTGTGTTCGATCCCAGGCTCACTCACAACCGTGTTGTTACGTCCTCGTTTTTTAGCCATATAGAGGGCATAGTCGCTTTCTTCTATTATCCTTTTAGTCGAAGGTCTGGATGTATAGTCGAATACGGAAACACCCAGGCTAACTGATAATTCGAGTGCACCGGACTCTGTTTGTATCTTTTCGTCGCATATAGATGTGCGAATCCGCTCAGCGATGGAATGGGCATGTGCTCTGGCTAGACCTGGAAGCACCAAAAGCAATTCATCCCCTCCATAACGGCCAATTTTATCGTAGGGGCGCAGCTGTTTTGTTATGCGTGATACGACTTCGATGATGACCCTGTCACCGATCAGATGCCCGTGATTGTCGTTGATTTTTTTGAAATGATCGATATCGATCATGATACAGCCTAAAGGCTTTCTTTCCCTCAAATTTCTGCTCAATTCCTCGCTGAGAATTTCCAGGATCTTCTTTCGATTCCAGAGCTGTGTGAGGCTGTCTGTGTTGGCCCTTTGCAGCTGGATGTCTTGAAGTGCGATGATGCGCTCTCCATTCTGGATTCTCACCTTCAGCTCCATGTAACTGAAGGGTTTTGTTATGTAATCGTCGGCTCCTGCCGAGAGCCCTGTTATGATGTCTTCTTCCAGATCTCGTCCTGTGAGCAGTATGATGTATGTGTATTTTTCTTCTTCGGCCTGGAATTCATTCCGGATTTTATGGCAAAGCTCCAATCCGTCCATTTTGGGCATTCCCCAGTCTAAAATGGCTATTCGGATGCCCCCATTTTTGATGATACTCCATGCATCCGCTCCATTGTTGGTTACCAAGACGTTATAACCCCAGTCCTCCAGGTTTTTTTGGAGTGCTCTGCAGGAGATGATATCATCTTCAGCGATTAAAACGTTCATTTTGGGTGTATAAAATCCCTTTTTTTTGATAGAGCTTTTTTCTGATTCCATAATATGGCGCCCTATTTTGTCTCCATTATCCATTTTATTAGGGCCAAACTGTTGGTCAATCGCCTTTGTCGATGAAGCGAGGGGTGATATTCCATCCCCTGTAATCATCTCAAAGGGGGATAAGACTCATCTGTACACTTGATTATGTCGTCCGATCTGCGGTTTTCCGGCTTTGGGGATGTTTATTCCCTTTTTGAGTTGGTTTTGAAGTACCGTTGGACTATAATAGTCTTAATTCAGGGCGATCATGAACGGAAACAAGGTTGTGACTGCCAGTCTTGTGATCATCGTTGTGTTTCTCTTTGGTCTGCTGTTGAAGGTGGCTAAACCCGTTTTTTTCCCTTTTTTTCTAGCGGTTATGCTGTATTTTTTAATGTCTCCTGCTCTGGATTTTCTAACGCGGCTCAAGATTCCTAAAGCGATTTCCATCATCTTCCTGGTTTTCATTACCTTCTTCCTTTTCTACCTCTTGGGTGCCCTTTTTTATTCCAGCGGGAAGAGTTTCGCTGCTGAGTTGCCCAAATATGGGCAACGGCTTCAGTCGATCATAAATACGGTCCAAGTGAAGCTACAGGCCCCGCAGATCGATTGGGAAACGGTCGATTTAACGAAACAATTCGATCTGGGCAAAGTGGGAGGATTTGTCCTGTCATCCTTGGGACCTTTTTTCTCCTTTATGGCCAATTTATTCCTGATCTTCATTTTCCTCATATTTATACTTGCTGGCCGGGGTCAGGTCAAAAACAAGCTGATCAAATACTATCCCAAGGAAAAATCCAACCGATTTATCACGATTGCAGAAAAGATTGACAGTCAGGTCCAACGATACATCGCTATCAAAACTATGGTCAGTTTTTTCACGGGTGTATTTGCAGGTATTGTTCTTGTGATTTGGGGGCTCGATTTTGCTATAGTTTTTGCATTCCTCACATTTATTCTGAATTATATTCCCAATATCGGATCCTTCATTGCAACGGTGTTTCCCGTCGCGATCGCGATCTTTCAGTTCGAAACGATATGGCCGGCTGTTTGGATATGTATCATATTGATCATCATACAGCAGTCGATGGGGAATTTTGTCGAGCCGCGGTTAATGGGTGAGGGACTGGGACTCAGCCCGCTGGTCGTTATTTTTTCCTTGTTTTTTTGGGGCTGGTTATGGGGAATACCCGGGATGGTTCTAGCGACTCCTATAACGGCCATCGTGAAGATCGTCTGTAGCAATGTTCCTGAATTGGGAGTAATTGCGGCCCTCATGTCGAAGGACTAGCCGGCAAAAGTTTTGATGAGTAATCTAAGATAAAAGATGGATTATTCACGGACCGAGACTTTGGTATGAGATCGGTTTGCCTGTAAGGTCAAAGATTCTGACAACAAAATTGTAATGCTTTAAAAACTTAAGTTTTTCAGAAGCTTTGATGAATAATTCGGTTCAAGGGGTGAAGATCTTTGGCTGGTGAGACAGTTCGCCCAACTTGCTCATACGTTCGATGAGCTGTTGAAGATATCTTTGCCCCTGGATATGATCGCCCGCTATCTGTTTTACGGCGAAGATAACTCTGTCCAGACATTGTAGTTTTTCCTCTTTTTTATATGTCTGGTTGCCTCCTGGCATGATGATTTTTTTCTCATATCGACATTGTTGAAGACTCTGGAAGATCCTTTCCCCGAGTTCATTTTTTATCTTCAATCGCATATCCGGGACAATGATGAGGCTCTTTTCTTCTTCCACGGTCTCACGCGCATATTCAAGTGCTAAAAGGACCTCTCGATCACTGAGCGCGCTCGTTTTTGCTGCGAATTGAGCGATCACTACTTCGATATTAAAAACCAGCCAAGCCAACCTCTCGTCATGCAGAACATCTGTCTCGGATAAAAATCCTGGGGGACGCTCTGTTTGTTTTTTGTCGAGGGTTCTCTGATCCTGGTAAGATTTGTGCTGGACCAGGTATGGGCAAGAGTGCGGACAGTGGATCTCTTTTTCTCTGAGTTTGCCACAGCAGAGGCTGCAGATGGCTTGCCCTAGAGCGGGGCAGTGCCTTTTCGCCTTTCTTTTGTTACATTTTGAGCACTTCGCCAATGTTATCCTTTCCTATCAGCAAGTGAGATGGAAGGCGCCGACCACTCGTTCGTGAGGGCCTGTATCATTGTATTGGCGCGCAGCCGCCTGGGTTTTTTTTGCGAATATTTGGATCCCATTCTCCCTCATGAATTCCTGGACCTCTTTTTCAACTTTCATCGCTCCGAAAAACCCAGTGCCCACAATGAGCACTTCGTAGTCTTCGAAAGGAATCTCTTCAAGGTCATCGAGACAGAGAATATGCCCCTTTTTTCTCC
Source organism: Candidatus Aminicenantota bacterium (assembly GCA_050124775.1). GTDB lineage: Bacteria > Acidobacteriota > Aminicenantia > Aminicenantales > Aminicenantaceae > WTAW01. The sequence continues at coordinate 2,202 of JASFEP010000041.1, read as the reverse complement.
ACCAGGGAGAGAATATCCGGTCGGGAAAGAGGATAAGGTCCGAAGTATAACTCTGGCCGTCGATGACGATCCGTCCGAAGGCATAGGAGTCGATCATGTTTTTTTCTTCAAGAAAAATGTATCGGTTGTCAGCGTTTTTATTTTTCGACCGAGAAGACCTTTGAGAGCTTTCTGGGCGGCCTTTTTTTCGGCTTCTTTTTTAGAATTTCCTTTGGCTTTTGCCAAGAGTTTGTCTTCTGCGAAGACTTCCACCACAAAGCTTCTTTTGTGGTCAGGTCCTTTCATTGTGACAGTTTTGTAGATGGGGGCCTCCGCATTCTCCTTCTGGAGATACTCTTGCAGGGCTGATTTGTAGTTGTCTACAAAGAATTTTTTGATGTTGATCCTTTTGAATAGAGACCTCAGGAAATTGAGGACAAAATCTCTGGCGGGCTCGATCCCTCCATCTAAGTAGATAGCTGCGATGACCGCCTCGTATGCACCTGCAAGGATCGTTTTTTTCTTTCTCCCTCCACTCTTGTCTTCTCCTTTACCCAAACGGAGACATCTGTCGAGCTTGGCTTTTTTGGCGAAGTAATCGAGGGCAGATGTGCTCGCTGCCGCTGATTTGAGCTTCGAGAGTTCGCCCTCGGATAGATCGGGGTAATTGCTGCAGAGAAAGTCCGCAATGATCAGCCCCAAGACAGAATCGCCAAGGAACTCAAGAACCTCGTTATCCGAGATGTCATCTTTCTGATTTTCATAGGCATAAGAGCTGTGTGTGAGCGCTTGGAGCAAAAGATCTTGATTTTTGAATGTATATCCCAGTCTTTTCTCACATTGGGCGATGTTTATCTTCATCTGTTTTCCTCAACTATTGTTCTCGTCGAATGGATAGACGATGTTTCCTCTTACGATCGTGATTACAGGGCATCCTTTAAGTTCCCACCCATCGAAGGGGCAGTTCCGGCTCTTGGATTCAAACGTGTCGACATCCACGACCGTCACTCTGTTCAGATCCAACAGGGTGAGATCACCATCCATGGATTTTGCGATCCTTCCCTTGTTGTCGAGGCCTAAAATTCGGGCTGGATTAAGCGAAATCATTTCGACGAATCTTGAAAGTGATATCGTTTGAGTACGTACGAAACGGTCAAGGATCAGAGATACTGCGGTTTCCATCCCGATCACCCCGAAAGGAGCTCGGTCGAATTCAACAGCCTTTTCGTCGGGTGTATGGGGAGCATGGTCCGTTGTGATCACATCGATCGTGCCGTCTTTCATGGCTCTGATCATTGCCTTGACGTCTGAGCGACTCCTCAGAGGAGGTTTCATCTTGAGGTTCGTGTCGTAGTTTTTAAGCGAAGCATCCTCCAAAAGGAGGTGGTGGGGTGTTACTTCCGCCGTAACCTTGATCTTTTTTTTCTTGGCGTTCCTTATAAGTGATGCCGCTTCCTTGACGCTGAGGTGTGCGATGTGGACGGGCTTATCTGTCTCCCTGGAGAGGAGAATGTTCCTTGAGACCATGATCTCTTCCGAGGAGGAAGGGATTCCCTTCAACCCATACAGATATGAATAGCCTCCTTCATGCATGACGCCGTCGCTGCTCAAATCTTTGTCTTCACAATGGTCGATAATGGGAGCGCCTGTTAGCGTGGAGTATTCCAGAGCCCGGCGCATAACCTCGCTGTTGAACACCGGTTCTCCATCGTCAGAAAATGCGATGGCTCCTGCGCTTTTTAGATCCGCCATGTCTGTAAGGTCTTCACCCTTGAGCCCTTTGGTGACTGCTGCGATGGGGAAGACGTTCACAACGGCATTTTTTCTAGCCGTAGAGACGATAAAATCTGTCACACCCACGTTGTCGTTCACCGGTGATGTGTTTGGCATGCAGGCGATGCTGGTAAAGCCACCCTTTGCCGCAGCCTTTGCCCCTGTGAGGATCGTTTCCTTCTGCTCTTGACCCGGTTCTCTTAGGTGGACGTGCATGTCGATAAATCCGGGAGCCACGATAAGACCTGTCGCGTCGACGATTTTTTGCGCTCTTGTCTTTATGTTTTTGTCGATGTCGACAATTTTTCCGTTATCGATGAGGAGATCCAGTTGGTCGTCGGTCTGGCTTGCGGGATCGACCACTCTCCCGCTCTTAATCAATAGCTTCACGTTCTTGCCCTCCTAGCAGCAGGTAAAGGACTGCCATCCTTACGGCGATCCCATTCTCAA
>JASFEP010000040.1:0-17321 GCA_050124775.1 Candidatus Aminicenantota bacterium | reverse complement strand
ATAGCTGATTCGAACGATCCGAAGGATGTCTTTGAAAAGACTCCTGGACTCCAGAATGTCTCTTCTGGGTTCGACCAATGACAGTGCCAGAGGCAGCATCAGCAGGCTGGATGCGATGTTGATATAAAAGGGGAGTTTGAGTGAAAGTAGCGCGGCTATTCCGCCGAGCACAGAGGCCAAAGCTGCTCCGATCCTTGTGAAGAAGGCGGATCTCCCCTCGAATTTTTTGTATTCGGATTCGGCTTTGAGCTCGATCGCAGTGTCATAGATAAAGGCCGAGTCGCATCCGGAACGCATGCTGTTTCCGATAGCGAGAATGAATTCTGCCAGGATAAACATCAAAAACGAGCTGGTGAAGACGTATACAGCGAGTCCAACAGGCATAGAAATGGCACCGAGGATAAGGGTCTTTTTCCGGCCGATAACATCGGCCAGATATCCCGATGGAACCTCCAGGGTCAATATAGATAGGGCATATGCAGCCTGAATGGTGAAGATCTGGGTGGAGCTGAGCGCATTGGATTTGTAGTAGGGGATCAAGATAGGCACGATAAGGTAGAACTCGCTGATGAATTTGTAGAAGTAAATCTTCCAGAGATTCGCTTTTAAGCTCGTCATGCAAAGAATCCAGAGTCTCTAAATTTTAAAGATTGTATACCATTTTTTTCGCAATTCCAATGCATATCCTTTTTGGCTTGATTTTGGTAAGATAAAATCGATCAAATAAAGAGAGCAAACGCAGAGGGAGGGAAAAATGAAAAGAGTACGCATCGTATTTTGTATTGGATTGTTGTGTCTCTTTTTACTGTCCCAAACCGAAGAACTGGGACAAAACGTTTATTATAACGAGAAAGGAACCATCAACCTTGCGGTTGATGCAACGATTGCTGTTTATGATTTGGAAAAGGATTATATACCCTTTGTGCTTTTTATGGGAACCGATGCAAGATCAAAGGCAGTGGTTCATCGCAACGCTGTTACTCTCATTCATAAAGACAGGGAGTATAACATGCCGGATATTCAAGAGTTCCGAAGAAAGTACAGAGGAGAGAACCGAGATTTAAAAATTTATAGCCAGTTCGGCAAAAAGAACCTTGTTACGCCAAAGATGCATCACTTGCGTTTCCAATCGGCTTATGACTTTTTTCCGCAAAGAGCAGAAACCACCAGGCTGATCGATGAAATCGAGATTACGGGTCTTATCGGTTTTGCAACCTGGGCTTACTTCGTGAATCCCGGATTTGAAGCCGGGGATACTGTCGTTATTAAGGTCGTCGATAAAACAAACCCAGATGTGTGGGGAAGCGTCACCTTCAAGCTGGGACGCGCACAATAATTCTGCACATATGAGTACGCCTCAAAAAAAAATAAGGTATCCAAGCCTTGATGATTTGTTCTATAGCACTTCGTTGTAGGCCCATTCGACCCACTGTGTCACGACTTCGAGGTCTGATGCCTCGACCGTCGCGCCGCTCCAGAAACGGAGCCCTGGTGGTGCGTCACGATAGGATCCACAGTCATAAGCCACGCCCTCATCAGCGAGAATTTTTACCAATTCTTTAAGCTTGTCCTCAGGGAGGTCTACCTTGAAGCATACGCTCGTATTGGAGCGGATCTCTTTGTTTTCTGCGAGAAAATCGATCCAGTCGTGTTTTTCCACAAATTGTTCCCAGACAGCTAGGTTGGCATTGCTGCGTTCGATCAGTCCTGCCAGTCCGCCGACGGATTCGGCCCAAGTGAGAGCGGCCAGATAATCCTCATTGGCGAGCATGGAGGGTGTGTTGATCGTCGATCCCTTGAATATGCCCTCGCTCAATTTCCCGCCCTTGGTCATCCGGAAGATCTTGGGGAGCGGCCAGGGTGGTGTGTAGCTTTCCAATCGCTCCACCGCGCGGGGAGACAGGATGAGAATTCCGTGCGCGGCTTCTCCTCCCAGGACTTTCTGCCAGGAATAGGTGATGACGTCCAGCTTATGGAATGGCAGCTCCATAGCAAAAATGGCAGAAGTCGCATCGCACAGTGTCAGGCCAGCCCGATCGTCAGGAATCCAGGCTCCGTCAGGGAGTTTTACTCCGCTGGTGGTGCCGTTCCAAACGAAAACGACATCATTTTCAAAATTCACTTGAGTAAGATCGGGCAATTTTCCGTATTCGGCTTCGAAAACACGGGCGTTCTCCAGTTTCAATTGTTTTTGGATATCTGTGGCCCAACCCTTACTGAATGACTCCCAGACCAGCACATCCACACCTCGAGCACCCAAGAGGGACCACATGGCCATTTCAAAAGCACCGGTGTCCGAAGCTGGAACGATGCCCACGAGATAGTCGGGCGGCAGACCCAATATTTTTTTAGTCCGCTCGATCGATTCTGCCAGCTTACCCTTTCCGAGAGCGCTCCTGTGAGAACGTCCTAAGGGCGCATCTTTGAGTTCATCCAAAGAAAATCCTGGATGTTTGGCACAGGGGCCTGATGAAAAATTTGGACTTATGGGTTTGGTTGTTGGTTTCATTTCAAGTTCTCCCTCTCATGAATTATTCATAAAATATTCTGACATATCTATGATCAAAAAACTTCAAACAATTTTATTGTCAGAATCTTTTACCCTTCGGGCGAGCCGATCTCACACCAAAACCTTCGTTGGTACCCCCTTGCGGTAGTTCCCTACAGCTTCGGGGGTCACTGCCTCGCCTTTAGAGCGACCTCGACTCGTGAATAATCCATTTCTTATATGAATTATTCATAAAATATTCTGACATATCTATGATCAAAAAACTTCAAACAATTTGATACAAAAAATTTAGCACAAAAAAAACCTGATCTCAATGCGAATATTATTACTGGACGTTGAGTCCCATGTTATAGAACATGAACGCAAATTTGTCGGCTGTGACATCGAGGCGTTTGGTGGTGCTGCTCGAGCCGTGTCCTGAGCGTGTCTCTATTCTGATGAGCACAGGATTGTTCCCCACATGTTTCTCCTGTAGGGTAGCTGCGAACTTGAAGGAGTGGGCTGGCACGACTCTGTCATCGTGGTCGGCTGTCGTCACAAGGGTGGCCGGATAAGAAATGCCGCTTTGGATGTTGTGCAGAGGAGAGTAAGAATAAAGATTATGGAAGTGTTCCTCTTCGTCGCTTGAGCCGTATTCCACAACCCAGCCCCATCCGACCGTAAATTTGTGATAACGCAACATGTCCATCACACCTACTGCGGGGAAAGCCACTTTATAAAGATCTGGGCGCTGGGTCATGCACGCTCCCACCAAAAGGCCGCCGTTGGATCCGCCGGCAATAGCCAACCTTTCTGTGGATGTGTACTTCTCCGCGATCAAATACTCGGCTGCAGCGATAAAATCGTCGAATACATTCTGCTTGTTCAGGAGCATCCCCGCTCTGTGCCATTCTTCGCCGTACTCCCCGCCGCCCCGGATATTGGGCATGGCATAGATCCCGCCATTCTCGAGGAGAACAATGAGGGTCGGGTCAAAAGAAGGGAGTCTGCTGATATTGAAACCTCCGTATGCATACAGATAGGTGGGATTGTTTCCGTCCTGTTTCAATCCCTTTTTATGGACGATGAACATCGGCACCCGGGTTCCATCCTTGCTGGTGTAGAACACCTGTTTGGCGGTGTAATCCTCAGGATTTATCGGGACCTCGGTCTTGTGGAAGACTTCCGATTGTCCGCTTGCGATGTCGTATTTATAAATCGTGGGAGGGGAAGTAAAGGATGTGAAGGTGTAGAACAGGATTTTGTCTTCCTTCTTGCCGACGAATCCCCGGGCTGTGCCCAATCCCGGCAGCAGGATCTCCCGTATGGGATTTCCCTCGAGATCATACTGATAGACATGCGTGGATGCATCTTTCAAGTATGTACAGAACAAGGAATTCCCTGCTGTGGAGGCACTGTTGAGGACCTCCGGTTTTTCGTCTATGATCGTATTCCAGTTTTCCCTTTCCGGATTCTTCGGATCCATAAGGATAACTTTGTAATTGGGAGCATCTGTGTTCGTGTAGATCAAGAGCTTATCTCCGATGTTGTCGATGACATAACTGTCGAACTCGAATCCCTGGAACAGCGGCTGGAAATCCATATCTTTATTGGCAGGGTCTTTGTAATAGAGTTCATTGCCGTGTGTTCCTTCGGATATGTTCAGAAGCAAAAACCTTTTGTCTTCGGTGAGACTCACATTCTTATACCTCAAGGGATGTTCGGTGTCCTCGTAGATCAACGTGTCCTTTTCCTGAGGATCGCCCAGTTTATGATAAAAAATCTTTTGGAACTCATTGGCTTCCGTATATTCCCGGCCTTCTTCAGGTTTGTCATATCCGCTGTAGAAAAATCCGTCTCCGAACCAGGAGGCCCCCCCGAATTTCAGCCATTGCAGGCGGTCTCCGAGTTCCTTTTTGGTCGAAATCTCCATGACGCTGAGCTCTCGCCAATCCGATCCGGATTCTGACTTGGATACGGTTACATACCTGTTATCTTTCGAAAAACCGGTCAGTCCAACTCTTACAGTCCCGTCAGGAGAGAGTTCATTGGGATCGATAAAGACCTCGGCCACCCCCTCCAATCCTTTCTGCACATAGATGACCGATTGATTTTGCAGACCATCATTTTTATTGAAGAAATAATAATCACCCGCTCTGCGGGGAGATGACTGTTTGGGGTAATTATAGATATCCGCTAATCTTTGCCGTAATTTTTCTCTGAAGGGAATCTTATCGAGATAAGCGAATGTGAGCGCATTCTGTGCTTCCACCCATTTTTTGACCTCTTCGGATGTCTCGTCTTCCATCCATCGGTAGGGATCGTCCACTTCGGTCCCGAAGTAGTCATCGACATGATCGATCTTTTTCGAGGCCGGATAAGTCAGTTGCTGATTATCTTGGCCTTTATTCTGGCATGCCGGCAGAAAAACCAGCGAAAATATGATCGTCAAAGTCAGGACTTTGTTTCTCATGATTCCTCCTCCATGTTTTTTGAAATTATGTTTTTATCACAAACCCCGACGGCGGTCAATCGCTGGGAAGCTTCTGGGTTGGAAGTTTTATACAACCTCTGTGGATGGAGGGAAACCGTACGCTTGGGTTTTACGTATCATTCATATGGCGATAGAGTTGAGCTGTTGCGTTCTCTGATCAGGTAATGTTTGGTTCGAAAATTCCGATAAAATGTTGCGTTTGTGTGATTCTGTTATTAGAAAGGAGATAGACGTGCTGAAAAAGAAAAGATCTTCTGGGATCACTGTTTTGGCAATTTTTATTTGTGCAATCCTGTTCGTTCAGGCCGTTTCCCTTGCACAAGATAAAGCCAGAAAAATCGATGAACTTCTACAACTTTATTTTGATTATGGCCAGTTCAACGGGACTGCGCTGGTCGCTCAGAGCGGAAAGGTCCTTTTTAAAAAAGGGTATGGCCTGGCCAACATGGAGTGGGATCTCCCCAACAAGCCGGATACGAAGTTCAGGCTCGGCTCGATCACCAAACAATTCACATCTATGCTTATCCTCCAGCTTGTAGAAGAGAGTAAGATCGACCTAGAGGGCAAGCTCTCCGATTACTTGCCCTATTACCGGAAGGACACCGGAGAAAGAGTGACGATCCACCATCTGTTGACACACACATCCGGCATACCAAGCCACACGGGATTGCCTAATTTTTTTGAGGAAATTAGCCGGAATCCGTGCCCTGTCGAAGAATTTGTAAAAACTTACTGCAGCGGTGATCTGGAATTCGAGCCAGGTTCCAAGTATACCTACAACAACTCCGGATATTTTCTTTTGGGGGCGATTATCGAAGAAGTCACTGGAGAGGTTTATGAAAATGTCTTGAAGGCCAAAATACTGGATCCGCTGGGAATGAAGAATACCGGTTACGATCATTATGAAGCGCTTATCCCCCACAGAGCCTCGGGATATGAAAAAAGGGCGGGAGGGTATGCCAATGCACCCTACTTGGATATGTCTTTACCATACGCGGCTGGCGGTCTGTATTCAACAGTGGAAGACCTTTATATATGGGATCAGGCCCTCTACACAGAAAAGCTACTGTCAAAGGAATATAAAGAACTTATGTTCACGCCCCATGTCCGCGCTGGAGGCTCGCATTACGCCTATGGTTGGATCGTGGGAGAAAAGTCCTTTCCCAAATCCAAAGAGAAGGCGAAGTGGGTCGCCCATGGAGGCGGCATAAACGGTTTTAACACGCTGATCCAGAGGTTGGTCGAAGATAGGCATCTGGTCGTCCTTTTTAATAACACGGGAGGAGCACCTCTCGGGATTATGAGCGATGGGATCTTAAACATCCTCTACGATAAGCCGTATGGCCTACCGAAAAGGTCGATCGCAGATGTCTTTTTAAAAACCCTTAGAGAAAAAGGTATCGAAGCAGCTATCGAACAGTACCGTGATCTCAAAACCAATCATCCCAAAGATTACATTTTTCAACCGAGGGAACTCAACACAGTGGGTTATATGGTTTTGCGGGACATGAAAAATCCCGAGGCTGCTATCGATATCTTTAAACTGAATGTTGAAATGTATCCAAGGTACGCCAACGGTTATGACAGCTTGGCGGAAGCTTATATGGAGAACGGGGATTTTGAAAAAGCCATAAAGTTCTTCGCCAAGTCTTTGGAACTGAATCCGAAAAACACGAATGCCATCGGGAAATTACACGAAATAAACGAAAAATTGAAGTGAAGATTTAACACTCATGTAGCGTAAAGAATATCTATCTCTGTTTAAAAGCTAGGAGCATAGGAAGACGTGCTTATTCATATGGATGGGTGTAAATGTGCTCGTTCAGATAGATTAGTGACACATTGAGTTTTGAATGGTTTTCTGATATGATTTTTTCGCATATAAATATTCACCTTCAATGAAGCATAGGGCTATGTTTCAATAATTCAGGAGGAAACAGCTAGGGATCCGATGTTAGACTTTCCTTTATGGAATTAAACACTGTCTGCTAATTTGTGTTTTCCGGGTCCGTTTAGTGGCTGTTTCGATAGATGAGATTTGTTCACAGAGCGTATTGAAAAGCAAAGGGAGGTTTGAATGAAACAAAAAATTTTAGGATTTGTTTGTTTAATGACATTGCTCGGTTTTACAAGCTGGGCAGTTCAGGAGTATGTCTCGGAAGGAGCTGTTCTCCAAGCAGCGGGACGCTGGGGGCCTAAGAAGGTGGTTGTAATGACACGTAACATCTATGTCGGTGCTAACGTGGATGCCATCCTGGAGGCAGAAACGGAAGAAGAATATTTTCAGGCAATCACAGAGGCCTATTACTCCCTCTATGCGACGAATTTCTATGAGAGGGCACTAGCCCTCGCTAGAGAGATTGCATGGTGGCGTCCTCATTTAGTGGGAATTCAAGAAGCCTCAATTATCAGGACACAATCTCCCGGCGATTTTTTAATCGGAAATCCCTTTCCGGCCGAGGATGTGCTCTTTGATTATTTGGAGATTCTTGAAGCAGCTCTTCTGGAGCGAGGGCTTGACTATTATGTTGCTGGAAAGGTCCAGAATGCAGATATTGAAGTTCCGTTTATCAATCCCGATACGGGAAGTCTTGATGACATACGACTCACCGATTTTGATGTTGTACTGGCAAGGGCCGATGTAGAGACCAATTCTGTTGATGAAGTGAGTTATAATGATTATTTAGAGGTCACTGGTCCGATTCCTGGGCTCATTTTTCCGATCTACCGAGGCTATGTTTCTTTGAAAGCAAAAGTCGGAAGGATGGAATACAGGTTTGTAAACACACATCTCGAACCTTTCCATCCATTGATAAAACAATTGCAGGCAGAGGAGTTGCTCGATGCTGTAGAGGAAGAAACCCTGCCAGCAATTCTTGTGGGGGACTTCAATACACCTGTGCCTGCTGATCAGGTTTATCAAACCTTCTTGCTTCGGGGATATGTGGATACATGGTTAGAGAATAAGGTCCAGAGAGATCCTATGGGATTCACCTCAGGATTCGATTCTTGGTTGGATGATCCCAACGATACTCTTGAGGAACGCATAGATCTGATATTCGTCAGGAATAATCCACTTCCAAACATGCAGGCGATCGGCCCGGTTATTGCTTTTGTCGTGGGAGAGCAAAAGAAAGATCGGACGCCATCGGGTCTCTGGCCGTCGGATCATGCAGGGGTTATCGCAAGATTGAAAATTCCGAAGTAATGGGATTTTCGTATTTCAAAGTGCTGTTATAAATGCGTATCTTCTGAACAAGGGAGTTAATCAAGAAAGAATTCCGAAGAGGAGTGCTTGGATTGTCTTATTGGTGGGTACCACTGGCCTTAACTCCCTTCAATCTGACAGCTAGCCCTTGAATGTAATCTCTGTTTTCGAGCTTCTGAAGCCAGATTCGAGGGAGAGCCTCGATTCCGAGATAGGCGCCTGAGATAGCACAGGCCATAGCCCCAAGAGTGTCCCGATCGCCGCCATTGAGAATCGAACAAAAGAGACAGTCTTCGAATGACCTGGGATGTAGGAGAAAAGAAAAAATCGCAAAGGGGATGGATTCTTGGGCCGTGACCGAACGGCCGATTTCGAGGGCTGCTCTCATCGGGGATACATTCTCTGCGATCATTTTTTGGACCAAAAGGAGTTTGTTCTTCATTTGCGGTGTCCGAGCGAAATCGATAAGATTATTTAAAAATTTTTCAGGAAGGAATTCGTTCTCTCGATCGAGATTCATAGCTTGTGCCACAGCTTTTGCCTGAACAGCGGCCCCGTCGATACCCACAGGATGTGCATGTGTGACAGATGCGGAGATCTCCACTTTTTCGAAGAGATCCAATGAATCATGGTAGACAAGACCTACAGGGGCCACTCTCATGGCCGCACCGTTCCCGAGGGAGCCCCTCCCCCCAAAGAGAGATTTTGCGGCTTCGACGTAGGTCAATTTTTTTTGTTGGACTCTGGCGAAGATTGTGGGAGGACCCGAAGCATAGCCCCTCCAAGATTCGCGCTCGAAATTCTGCCGGAAGGTTTTTCCTATATGTTCAGGATCGAGATAACCTCTCTCTACGAGAGATTCGGCGACACCGATAGCCATGGCAGTGTCGTCTGTGTAGATCAGCTCCTTCACCAGATCCAGTTTTCGGCTCAGTCGATCCATGCTGGAGTTGTGAAAGGCGAGTTCTCCGATCGCATCTCCGAGAGCGCTTCCGAGCATGCAGCCTGCGAGCCTGCTGGAATCTGTATCTCGATTGATATTCGTCACCCTTTTTCTATTATAGAATGGACTTCTCATAGAGGCCAATATATTATAGGAACGCATTAGTATTTTTTTGAATGGCTCCGTCGTGGAAATACCAAAGAAAAATATTTTGATTACGGGAACTCCCGGAGTGGGAAAAACCACTCTGATCAAAAAAATCCTGGATCGACAGAAGGACTTAAAAGCGACGGGTTTTTACACCGAAGAGATCAGGGAGAATGGGATCCGGAAGGGTTTTGCATTGGTGGATCTAAACGGGAAGAAGAGCGTCTTGTCTCACGTTCGGATCAGAAGCCTATTCCGCGTCGGCAAATATGGTGTAGACATTGAGAGGTTCAATAACTTTCTGGATGGTATCGATTTTTTCGATTCGCAAACAGATTTTATCGTGATCGATGAGATCGGAAAGATGGAATGTTATTCGGATAAATTCCTATCTCTTATGCAAAAGTTGCTGGACTCGGAAACTATGGTCATCGCAACCATCGCCCGAAAAGGCGGTGGTTTTATTGCAGAAATAAAACAGAGAAGCGATATCCAACTCTTCGAATTGACTCAGACAAACCGGGATTGGCTCGGTTTCGAGATAATGAGCGCAATATAGTTTTGAACTCTGCGTGGATCTCATTCTTGCTTTTTTCTAAGGGATGGGGAAGAGAGCCCGGTCTTACGGCGATTCTTCTGTCTGTTGTGATTTTTCGATTTTCGCCCAGGTGTCTCTCAGCGAAACCGTTCGATTGAACACAGGATTTTCTTGGGTTGAATCGGGATCAACGCAAAAATAACCCTGTCTCAGGAATTGGAACCGGTCTCCAGGTGCGACCTCTGCCAAACTGGGTTCCATCTTGCATCCTATCAGAGTATCAAGAGATTTGGGATTTAAATAGTCTTTGAAGTCGGTGCCTGGGGCGACAGCGCTGGGGTCCTCGAGTGTGAAGAGATGATCGTAGAGACGGACTTCGGCATCGACGGCATGAGGGGCAGATACCCAGTGAAGGGTCCCTTTCACCCTTCTTCCGTCCTTGGACCAGCCTCCTCTTGTCTCGGGATCGTATGTGCAGTGGATTTCCACGATCTCTCCTGTTTTTTCGTCTTTGGCCACACTCGTGCAGGTCACATAATAGGCATGTTTCAGCCGCACTTCACGGCCTGGAGCGAGACGGAAGAATTTTTTCGGAGGCTCTTCACGGAAATCTTCCCTTTCGATGTAGAGGATGCGCGAAAAGGGGACCTCTCGCGTACCCATGGTCTCATCCTCAGGATTATTCACGGCCTCCAGCATCTCGACTTTGTCTTCGGGATAGTTATCGATCACCAGGCGGATCGGACGAAGGACAGTCATGACGCGCTTGGCTCTTCTGTTGAGGTCTTCCCGGAGACAGTGCTCCAGGAGGGCGATGTCAACTGTGCTTTCTCTTTTGGCAACGCCGATCCTGTCACAAAAATCCCGGATCGCTTCCGGTGTGTAGCCACGCCTTCGCATTCCTGAGATCGTCGGCATACGGGGGTCATCCCATCCGTATACCTGTCCCTCCTGCACGAGCTGTAATAATTTTCTTTTGCTCATTACCGTGTAGGACAGATTGAGGCGGGCAAATTCGATCTGGCGGGAAGGAAAAATCCCCAACTGTTCGATGAACCAGTTATAAAGAGGCCGGTGATCCTCGAATTCCAGAGTGCAGATGGAGTGCGTGATGTTCTCGATGGAGTCCGATTGCCCGTGAGCCCAGTCGTAGGTGGCGTAGATGCACCAATCGTCCCCGGTTCTATGGTGTGATGCATGGAGAATGCGGTACATCACAGGATCTCTCATATTCAGGTTCCCCGAAGCCATATCGATTTTGGCGCGGAGAGTGCGTGTGCCGTCCGGAAATTCTCCTGCACGCATGCGCTCAAAAAGGTCCAAGTTCTCTTCGATAGATCTGTTCCGATAAGGGCTCTCCTTGCCTGCTTCTGTGAGCGTGCCTCTGTATTCTCTGATCTCATCGGCACTGAGATCATCGACATAGGCCTTTCCCGCTTGGATCAATCGAATGGCATAGTCATAGAGAGTTTCAAAGTAATCAGATGCATAAAATTCTCGATCCTCCCAATCGAATCCCAGCCATCGGATATCTTCTTTGATGGAGTCCACGTATTCCACTTCTTCTTTGGTGGGATTTGTATCGTCGAATCTCAAATTGCAGAGGCCTTTATACTCCTCCGCCAGCCCGAAATTCAGGCAGATGGATTTGGCATGTCCGATGTGCAGGTATCCGTTTGGCTCGGGGGGGAAGCGAGTGTGGACCCGCCCCTCATTCTTGTTGGTTCTTAGATCCTCTTCGATGATTGTCCTAATAAAATCTAAAAAGGGAGTAGCCTCTCTTGCTCTTTTTTTGTCCATAGGGTTTCGTTATCCTCGATCGATCTCCAATTTGGATCTGCGGCGCTACTCTCTGGCCCGCCGCTCCTTAAAATAATAAACAATTCCAGGATTTATTCAAGTCATAAGAAAATGTTTGCAGACTTTCAAATTCTGCGGATTCTGAATAAGCGAAAGCACCCGTAGGTTAACAGATTGCACGAAGAAGAAAACCGAAAGAAGGACTTGGCAGGCATGGCGCATATTTGGAGATGAGATGTGAGGAAGGACTGGATTCGAGCGAAGTTTTAACGCTGGGCAAGCCGAGTATGTTCATCGCTCAAATGATCTGATCACCCTGAGCATCCGCAACGCGCATTCGGAATGGATTTTGGGATTGATCAGAGCCAGCGTTTGATCCAGGACCTCAAACCTCTGGAGGCCTTGACGATGATCATAGGCCTCCCGCACTCTCGTGCACAGGCCGTCGATACAGAATCTCTCGTCATCTGTCGGATCAGAGGATCCTGTGTGGCCCCCAGAACGACCAGGTCATAGTCCTTCGCCTCCTCGAGGATGGTCTCGACAAGCTGAGAGGACTGTGCAACCTTGAATTTGATCCTGTCGAAGCGGATATGTGCCTTGTCGCCGTTCATGTCCGAAATCTGGGGGATCTGGATTGGGTGTTTTGGATCGTTCACGGTGAACGCGACGATCTCAGCGTCGTCTCTATCGGCAAGAATACTTGCGATCTCGAGAGCGAACATGCCATTAGGCCCGCCTCCCCAGGGGACCAGGATCCTCCGGAATTCGCGGCTTGCGCAATCTTTAAGGATGACCATATTACAGGGAGCCCGTTCGATGAGGATATCGAGAGTACTGCCCAGTCCGAAGGCATGGCCTTTGGGCTTTCCATGCCAGCCCATTATGAGCATGTCGACTTTTTTTTCTCGAACCGCACTGAGAATTCCACGAGCGATATTCCGGCAGTACCGAATGGTCGTTGTGATGGGGAACTTGAGCATGAGAGAAAGCATAACTTCTATGATTCCCTCTTTGCCTTCCAGCATGAATTTTTCAGCGTCGCTGAGCGGAACGGCCTCGGGTACCGGCACCATATGGATAAGCTTGACCTTAGCGTTTTTCGCCTCGCTGAGAGTGTAGGTCGTTTTTATCATCGGGATGGCATTCTCCGGATTGGCAACAGCGACCATGATGTGGTACCGGTCGGTCTCAGGCTCCTCCTCTTCTTCCAATACTTGCACTTCATCTGCAGTTGTAATGGCATGGGACCTAGAGTAGAAAATGTAAGTGGCAAGACCCGAAAGGATCCAAAAAGGAGCGACGATCCAGGCAATTTTACTCATGTGAACGAGCCATATAGCGAGCACACCCTGAGAGATGATGGCTATGATGGGCAACCAGGGAAAAAAGGGCATGATGAAACCGTAGCTCAGTTCATCACCCATGTGAACGCGGATCTTGATCACACTGACGTTGACCAAAAAGAAGAGAAAAAGGAACATGATGCTCGCACTGGAAGCCACATCGATCGTGGGAAGAAGAATAGCCACAGTGATAACGATCACTCCAGTAAACATCAGAGCGACCCAAGGAGTATTCCGCCGCCGAGAGATTCGCGCAAAGATCTTGGGCATCATGTGGTCCCGACCGAGTGCGTAGGATGCACGTGTTGCTGAGAATATGGTGGCATTGAGGGCAGAGATCGAAGCGAATATCACGGCCAGGGTCAAGAAAAAATTGCCGTAAGGCATAAGCCGCGAAACAGCCTCACCGAATCCCCTTTCCTTGAACTGACCGATCCATTCCCAGGGCATCCCCTCCACTCCGGGGGATCCGGCTTTGACGGCAACCAGAGATGCAAAGGCCACGGCAACATAAGTAAGCGTTACAATTCCCACAGAATAAATCATTGCCTTTGGGAGATTACGTTTGGGTTCTATGGTCTCATCGCCGGCCTGAGCGATAACTTCGTACCCTTCAAAGGCCACATATGTGAATCCCATGGCTACAAGCAGCTTTGACCATCCATAGGGAAGATAGGGGCTCAAATTCTGCAGCCTTGAAGGATCTTTCAACGCCACGAAAATTCCGACAAGTCCGATGAAGATAAGAAAAAGAGTTTGACCGAGCGTGAAAAATGCGCCGACCTTTCCTGTTTCCGAAGCCCCTCTGTAGTTGATGTAGAGGAAAAAGATGGCCACAAAAAATGCGACCATTTTTTCCGTTGTGTAGATGGAGAAAGGAATCCACGCCGTCAGTCCCAGCCCTTCGAAATAGCGGACGACATAAATGCCGAACGTAACCGCATAAAGACTTCCGGCCACACTCGATGCGAACCATTCCATCCAGCCTGCAATGAAGCTGGGCCCTCGGCCGAATGCCAGGCGAGCAAAATTGTATGCGCCCCCCGCTTTCGGAACAGCTGAGCTGAGTTCAGCGTAGGAGAGAGCTGTAAAGATAGCGATCACGCCATTGAGAGTGAACGTGAGGAGCACTCCGCCAGGTCCCGCCACATGAATCACGTTCCCGATGCCGAGGAAGACTCCTGCACCGATCATCATCCCAAGGCCCATCATTGTGATGTGGAAGAGGGAGAGCTCCCGAGATAACTCGGATGAGATATGCGTCTTATCGTCTTTCATGAAGACTTTTTGTGATCTCACGAGCAGAAGATATTTTCTTCTTGCGGATGTATTCGATCGTGCTTCGGCTCCAGACAATGAGATAAACCATAAATGCGAGGGCTAAGAAAATGACGGCCGTGCCGATATAAATATCTTTAATCATCAAGATTCTCCGGGTTTTATCTATCGATGCACAGCTAGTGCTTGGCATCCCATTTTAATCCGTCTCAATCGTTAAGGGTATGAACCAGGAGCCCACTTCTCAGCTTTGGCTCGAACCAGGTTGATTTAGGGGGCATGACTTTGCCTGCGTCCGCTATGTTCATCAGCTCTTCGATGGAGACAGGATACATAGCAAAGGCCACTTTGAATTTTCCGCTGTCCACCAGCCTTATTAGCTCCTTTAAACCTCTAATTCCGCCCACAAAATCGATGTCGTCGCTGGTCCGAGGATTATCGATGCCGAAAAAAGGCGCTAACAGGGTTTTCTGGAGCACCGAAATGTCAAGTCTTTCGACGGGATCGTCCATGTGAGCTTGAACGATCTCGGGTTTGAGCGTCAATCTGTACCATTTGTGATCCATATACATGCCGATCTCACCCTTTTTTTGAGGTTTGTACGGCTCAACGCCCATATCATCGATGGCAAAGGTTTTTTCGAGGGTCTGAAACAATTCCTCTTCCGTATGCGTATTCAGGTGTTTGAGGACCCTGTTGTAATCCAAAATCTGAAGCTGTTCATCCGGAAAAAGAACAGCCAGGAAAAAGTTGTATTCTTCCTCTCCGCTGTGTCCATGATTGGCTTCCTTTCTCATGTTCGCAACCTTTGCGGCAGAGGCCGATCGATGATGACCATCAGCCACGTAGAGGAAGTCCAGCGCGCCAAACTCTTTGATGATATTTTCAGAAGTTTCGTCGTTTTCGATGATCCACACAGTATGCCCGATCCCATCCGATGCAACAAAATCATACACCGGAGCGCTTTTCACGACTTCGGATACAAGATCGTTAATCGTCTTTCTTGCTTTATAGGTTAAAAATATAGGACCTGCATTGGCATCGGTTATATCCACGTGCTTAATCCTATCCTGTTCTTTGGCAGGTCTGGTGTGTTCGTGTTTTTTGATGACATCGGAGTTGTAATCTTCTACCGATACGCAGCCGACAATTCCGTATTGTTCCCGTCCACCCATTGTCTGTCGATAGATGTAGAGTTTGGGATCTTTTTCCTGTATCAAGATCCCCTCTTTTATAAATCTCGTGAAGTTCTCTTTGGCCTTATCATAAACTGGCTGTGAGTAGAGATCGGTCCCCACAGGCAAGTCTATCTCTGGCTTTACGACGTGAAGAAAAGAATAGGGATTATCTTGAGCGATATTTCTGGCCTCTTCACTGGATAAAACATCATAGGGATAGGAGGCAACGTCCTTTTCGAGCCCCGGCTTCGGACGCCAGGCTTTAAATCTTCTTAGTATTGCCATTCAAGACTCCTTAATTTTATCCCATACATTATAATCCAATAATATTTCTCGTCAACAGTGCAAATGCCGATACCTCTTTGTATCTTAATCTAGTATGATTTCACAGGAAATTATTGAGAGTTTGACAGATTTTTGAGATTGAAAAAACTAGCCGCTTAGAGTATCTCTCTCATTCGTTGAGTTCTTTTTTGACCGATTCGATAAGTTCTTTGATCTTTTTCTGGTCTGGATTGATCTCGAGTGATTTTTCCCAGGCTAGAATAGCCTGATTTTTGTCTCCGATCTCGTAATAACAGACACCGAGTGAATTCAGAACATCTATTGTATTTCCTCTGAGTGAGAGCGCTCTGTGATAGAAGGATATCGCCTCCTCGAATGCATCAATTTCCTGAGAGGATTTTCCAAGATAATAATAGAGGGCATAATTCTCTGTATTGCTCTCTGTGAAGGGCAGGAGGACTTTTCTCGCTTCTGCGAATTCCTCTGAGATGAGGAGAGTTCTCGCATAGGTCAAGGCATAATCCAGCTCACCAGGTTTGCTTTGGTATGCTTTCTCCAACATTTTGCGAGCGTCCTCTATTCTTTCTTCGTTTATCAATTGGTTCCCGAGGAGATAGGCATACAAGGGATCTCCGGCGGGAGGGTTCGATTGAGCCACTACCCAAGGATCTGGCATAGGGTTTTCTGTTACGGAGAAGGACTTTGTCTTTGAAGGAAGAAGTGTTGTTAGCCCATCGTTGAGCGAGATTTCCACTTGGTACATATCGGGGAGGAACCGCTCGAGGGAGAGCTCCAGTAAATACGACTTATCGCTTTCGAACTCTTTAACGGCATGAGTTTGGGTGAACACGGATTCTCCTTCATGGAGAACCTTTATTTCAAATATGCCTTTTTCTTTGATCTCCGGGGTCATCCCAAAAATCTGGAAGAATATGAACATTTTACCTCTTCGAGAAAATCTTTTGCTGAGACAAGGATAGATCTGGAGGTTTCCCACATGAAAGGCCTTTCCTTGTTCGGCGCTGACCGAGTCCTGGAGCACCTTGCTTGAAAGGAGGATCGGGCTCATCATGAGGATGGATGTTGTGGGCACGTAGACAGACTTTTCGAGGCTGGTGAATTCCTTAGAAACGGTATTTTCGAACAGAATGTCGACCTTGTAATTCCCCGGATTTAAGGGAAAAAAGTCATGGAGGTTGAAAGGTCTTTGCCCGATCTGTTCCAGTTGTTTTTTATCCAATTCGACCGGAAAATCTCTGGAGTGCTGGTAGATCGTTTTTCCCTTCAGGTCAGTGACTCGGGCTGTTACTTTGATGTTGGCGAAATAGTTGGAATTGAAGATGTCGACCGAGAGAGTATCAGGTTCGATGGCGTAATTCAGAAAAAAGATCTCCGAATCATCTTGGATGATATTCACTTCCGAATTGTTGTTGATGTAGTTAACGGAATAGCTGACCTCCACGATCTCTCGCGTTTCCAAGAATTCCACAGCGTAGTCGTCCTCGATCCTTTTATAGGGATAGGATTCGACCTCTTCCATGAGAACCGCGGAAGGAAGGGCACTTTGAGGATCACCCCTGCCGGGAATCGATGACCAGGCCGTCTCTGCGATCTCG
>JASFEP010000039.1:0-17344 GCA_050124775.1 Candidatus Aminicenantota bacterium | reverse complement strand
CACACAACCGATCTCCTTGTTTAGTCGGATAAAACTCGTGGTCTTCCACTTTTAACGATCCGAAAAAAGAGTACCATCGAAGAAAAAAACTGTCAACTCGAGCACACATCCAACTCATAGATGGATTATTCACGGACCGAGGCCAACCCACCCCACCCGTTCACAAAGGTTGATGAAGTGGTTCATGAAGATGCAGTAAACGACCTCGAATGAGCCACAACGAAGCCGATGCTGAAAGGTCGCTTCACCCGAAGGGCAAAAGATTCTGACAATAAAATTGAAGGAGAGTTTTAAAATTTAAGCGTGTCAGAAACTTTTATGAATGATTCATCAGATTGACTTGAAAACTATAAGCCTATAATATATCTTCTTTTTTAAAGTTGATGCAAGAGTCTGAAAGGGCAGAGTCGAGGACGAATGGATAAAGAAAAAGTCGGGAAATTCTATGACGTCGTCTGGACGGAATATCTTCCGGAATATGAGGCGTCGGAGAATCACTGGAAGATCTTTTACTCGGACACCGAAATCGCTGGAAAAAATGTCCTCGATGCCGGGTGCGGGACGGGAATATTCAGCATCATTTTTGCCAAAAATGGTGCTGCAAGCGTCACTGGGATCGATATCAGCGAAGGGAGTCTCGAAACTGCGAAGAGCTTAAAAGACAGATTCAACCTTGAAAGGGTTCAGTTCCGAAAAGAGGACATGCTCCATCTTCCCTTTGCCGATGAGAGTTTCGACATCGTCTGGGCTTGGGGCACTGTCCATCATACCACCGATCCTTTCGGAGCTATCGAAGAGCTGATCAGAGTCTTGAAAAAGGAAGGATCTTTGCTTCTCGCCGTTTATACCAAAACAAAACTCACATTTCTCCATGAGATCATCCGGAAGACACTCCTCCGGACGCCCAAAAAATCTTGGAAATTCCTATCCAAGGTCCTCGCCGTATTTTTGGCACCCGTCGTACTCTTGTTCAAAAAAAGGGAAAAATCCCGGAAAGGGGAAAAGCTGGAAGAGCTCATCATGGATTGGTATTTTGTTCCGATCAGGCATCATTATTATCCAGATGAAATCAAAGAATTCCTGGAAAAGAAGGGATTCACCGTAGACAAATTCCTCCCTGCGTCCGGCCGATTCGATAGTACGTCTAATTTTATATACAAGACACGGAAGCATTAGGACGGTGAACAGGCGGTATCCATGAAAATCAAATTGCACACCAAGATCTTCCTGGGACTCATCTT
This sequence comes from Candidatus Aminicenantota bacterium, assembly GCA_050124775.1. Lineage (GTDB taxonomy): Bacteria > Acidobacteriota > Aminicenantia > Aminicenantales > Aminicenantaceae > WTAW01. The sequence continues at coordinate 16,103 of JASFEP010000039.1, read as the reverse complement.
AGGAATCATTGCAGGGCTCGTTTTTAAGGAAAAGGTCCTTTTTATCGAACCTGTGGGAACAGTTTTTCTCAATCTGATCACCATGATCGTGGTTCCCCTGGTGTTCGTTTCACTGATGCTGGGGACAGCCAGTCTCGGCGACGTGAAAAAACTGGGCCGGATCGGTGCCAAAACGTCACTTTATTTTGTCATCACCACGATCATCGCTATCTGCGTAGGTCTCTTGTTGGCCAACACAGCCAAACCCGGTAAAGGCCTGCCCGATAATGTCCAGGCCCAGCTCATGGAAAACTATGAGGCCAGAGCTCAGGACGGGATCAAGCGGATGGAAGAAAAGCCCTCGATCATCGAGATTCTGGTCAATATCGTACCGAAAAATCCCGTCAAGGCATTCATCGACGGCAACATGCTGCAGATCATATTCATGGCCATCCTTTTCGGTATCGTACTCACCCTCATCCCGACGGAGAAATCCGAGTTCCTTGTCAAAATGCTGGACGGACTCAACGACATCTTCATTCAAGTGGTCCACCTCGTCATGAAGGTCGCCCCCTACGGCGTATTTGCCCTCAGCGCGGCCGTCATCGGACGATTCGGAATGGATATCCTGCTCACCCTTCTCAAGTACTGCACCGTGGTCATAGGAGGACTCATCCTCTATGGCATCACTTTCAACAGTTTGGCTGTCAGTGTTCTCGGACGGACCAATCCCCTCTATTTCTTCAGAGCTGTCAAAGAAGCCATCATCATCGCCTTCAGTACCTCCAGCTCCATGGCTACCCTCCCCATCGCCATGGAGAGCGTCGAGCATATCGGTGTCAAGCGCGAGTACTCCAGCTTCGTAATCCCTCTGGGATCGACCGTGAACATGGACGGCACAGCGCTCTACCAGGGCGTGTCTGCGGTCTTTATCGCTCAAATATACGGCATCCCTTTAGGTTTGACCGGTCAGGTGACGATCGTGCTCATGGCCGTTATGGCATCCATCGGGGCCGCAGGCGTTCCGATGGCCGGGATCATCGCCCTGGCTCTGGTCCTGAAACAGCTGGGCATTCCGCTCGAAGGGATCGCCCTAATACTGGGAGTGGAGAGGTTGCTCGATATGGTGCGGACCTGCGTCAATGTGGTGGGGAACATGTCCTGTTCGGTCGTCATCCAGGAGTTGGAAGAAAAACCCCACAGAAAACAGTCTTAGGAATTTTTTATAAAACCGGACTCAAAGGGAGATCTTTCGATCCTTGATCTTTTGAGCAGGGCTTCCGACGGCGATACAATACTCCGGGAGGGACTCGGTCACCACAGACCCTGCGCCCACAACGGTGCCCTTTCCTATATGCGCTCCATCCAGAACAATGACCCCCGCTGCCAGCCAGACATCTTCACCGACAAGGATTCCGCCTTTGGAATAGGATGGTTGGAACATGATCGGGATAGATATGTCGTCGAAGGCGTGGTTCCCTCCAGCCACAAGATAGCACTGTCCCGCCAAAAAACAGTACTTCCCCAACCGGATCTCGGTCTCTGAGAGGAGCATACAGTTGGCAGAAATGTTGCAGAAATCCTCGATATATATCGATCCCTCTTTACAGCTCAGAATGGTGTTCCGCCCGATGTAGGCATTTTCTCCGATGGCGATCCCCTGATTTTCCTCGCCCTTAGCATCCAGCACCACATTGTCGTCGATGAAGGTGTTCGGTCCTATCTCTATCTTTTTGGGGTGCCGCATTGTGATGTTTCTTCCAAAGACCACTCCCTTCCCCACCTTCTTGAACAAACTCGGGTAGAAGACCTTCCGTAGAAAAAAACCCAATGCCCCCGGCATCCCTGAAAAGAGCAGGATCACACACTCATACCTGAGGAAGGAAAAAATGCCTTTTCTCCCGAGAAAAAGGGTGGAATACTTCGAAAAAAAAGATCCCTTTTTTTCGATGAGCTCCTTTTGTACACTCCCACGAAAATCGTTGTTCATCCCACCCTCCTGTAATCTCTATTCCCATCGGTCATTTTTTGCTCGATCATGATCGATCTATGAATGCGTCAAGGCATGTTATCTTTAGAAGATTCGACGGTCGGCTCGATGTCCACATAATCGACCCACACATTCCCCCGCCCCGTGAATAAAAACTTCAGATAGAGCTGGCTCTCTTTTCTCTGATAATAGTCGAATTCGTAGACCCGGTAACCTGTACTCTTCCGGACCATGTCTGCACTCACGATACAAGATGCCACCTGGTCACCCTTTGGAGCGCTCAAAAAAGCGATACCGAAAAGTCTATCCTTATCTTCGAAATCTTCCACCTTCAATCGCAGAGAAACCGAATAGCGGCCGGGCGGGAATGTCTGCTCTGTCGTGTAATCGCTGAGTCTATTTCCATCCTTCCATTTGGATACATAAAAGGCACTACCCCTGGACGCATCTTCTTCGAAAACGGTCTTGCCGAAAAGCGCAGGTATCCATTCCCCCTCCATCGTGGGCGCCGGTCCGGTCAGATATTTGGCCGTGTCATTCCACAGATAGACCTCAGACATGCCGTCTTTACCTCTGAAGACAAGCTTCTCACGGTCTCCTTTTAAAAACCGAGCGATATTCTCATGGATGTGGTCTCTGCGGAGGATGGATGGAGAGGCGATGATCCAGATCCTCTTTCGAGGATTCTTTTCGAGCACCTGTTTCAGATCTTCCAGGTTGTTGATCCATCTGGCGCCGATATAAAAATCTTTCCATCCCTCGGGTGTCTCTTCCCATGCATCCCAGGTCCCGGGGCCGCCGGACCACAGCCAGTAGTCGACGCGTCCCGCATAGATGTGTTGGAAGACCACATGGATAGCAACGACCAGGTCATCCTTCTGGAGAAAGTGACGGACATACTCACCCGGACCTCGGTGATCGTAGTGCTGGTGTCGCCCCGACCTGTAGATGATGTCCGTCCCGATGGGATCTCCATACTCCCGCTCGACAATCCTCTTCACCTTTCCCACGCCCACTCCATCCGCTGTCAGAAAGAGCAAGCACACACAAAGAACAGCTGCAGCCACTCGAAGACCGGATGTTTTTTTTCGCGCATAGGGCATCATCAAGAGCTCGATGAGAACCTGGGCCAACCTAAAAAGGGCGACCGCATAAAGAAGCACAAAAAGCGGATACAGCTGGTAGAGATAACGGGGTTGGACGTGCGTTCTAAAAAATCCGAGAAAGACAACCGGAAGGACCAAGCAGAGATACACAAAGATCCAGTTCCTCGAAGGGGAAACAGCAAGAAGTTTTTTGGCTTTCCGCTCCCGAAGCCATGTGAGAAGGAGGAGAAGGATTCCAGCGAGGATGACCAGGCTCATCCGAGGAAAACTCCTGTAGAACTCATAAAAATATTCGAGCGAAAAGCTGGCAAAAAAATACTGGATCATTCCCCGCAAATTCAGATCTGTTTTGGCATACACGTACCCCACTTCCCAGAAAAAATACTCATGGAGCTGGACGAGGACATAAAACACGGATGTCAGAGAAAAACTCAGCAGCACATCCTTTCGAAAGAATCTCTTCATCCCTTTGACGAGGAAAAAAGCGGGATAGCAGAACCAGACACTCATTCCCAACTGATGGACGAGAGGCGCCAGTAAAAAGATGGCTGTGGCCAGAGCTTTATACCTGTTTTTCTCCTCAAAAAAGCCCCTGTAAAAAAAATAGAAGCCCGCAAAAGTCACAAGCTGGAGAGGGGCAAAGTAGAGGTCGACACGCCCGTACTCTGCAACCCACACGCCCAGGGAAAAAACAACGGCTGCGCCCAATCCGACCATCCGGTCGAACAGCCTTTTTCCAAAAAGATAGATCAGGGGAATAAGCGCAACCGTGCAGAGGACGCTGATCAGCCTGAGGTTGAACACCGTAAATCCGAAGGTCTTGGTAAAAAGGGCCGAAACATACGCATATAAGATCGCTTTGTAGTAGATGTGTCCCGATGGAAAGAGAGGATAACCCAACTCCAATATTTTCTGGGTGGCGAGATAGTAGAATCCCTCATCCATCCAGAGAGAAAGGGCATCCAGGGATCGGATAAAGAGGAGAAAGACAAAGCAGGAAAACAGAGCGAGGCCCACCCATATCCAAAGGTCGGCTTTCTGTTGAACTCTTTTGAACAAAATGTCGTTCAACAGCTTGTCCTTATTACGGGCTTAAGCTTAATTCTCTTTCTCATTTCCGGAAGGTTGGTGGGACTTGAGCTCCGCCACGGAGTAGATCCGCATCTCGTGAGTGGTGAAATAGATCCGTGAGATGATCTCTGCCAGCAGACCGGTCATGACGAATTGGAGTCCCAGGATCATCAGGAACACACCGAGAATCAGATTTCCCAGGTTATCCCGGATCGACCATCCAAAGGCATAAAATCCCACGGTCAGAATGAGAGCGATGGTGAATCCGATGCCCCCGAAGATCATCCCTATCAGCCCGAAAAACTGTAGGGGCCTGTCGATGAAGCTTATGATGAACTTGACCGTTATCAGGTCGAAGAGCACTCTGCGGACACGCGATAGCCCGTATTTGGATTTCCCCTTTTGGCGGACCACATTCTTGATCGGGACTTCAGTGATCTTCACGCCGGTCCGGCTGATGAGTGCCGGGATAAAGCGGTGAAGCTCGCCATAAAGACGGATTCCCTCTAGGACTTCTCGTCTATAGGCCTTAAAAGTTGTGCCAAAATCGTGGATCTTGACTCCTGAAAGCAGCCGCATGATCCTGTTTGCCACCCAGGAGGGAAAACGCCTCAAAAGAAAATGATCCTTCCGTTCTTTACGCCAGCCGGAGGCAATATCGAAACCCTCAGCCATAGGAGCCAAGAGTTTGGGGATATCCTCGGGATCATGCTGCAGGTCCCCATCCATAGAGATGATGATCTCACCTTTTGCATGATCGAACCCCGCCTGGAGAGCGGCCGTCTGTCCAAAGTTCTTGCGCAACCGGATGATCTTGACTGTTTTGTCCGATTCGAACACTCTGACCAACAATTCATGACTTCGATCTGTACTGCCGTCATCGATAAAAATCAGCTCGTATGATAAATCCAGCCTTTTGAGAACCCGGCTCAATTGGTCATACAGCTCTTCGATGTTCTCTTCTTCATTGTAAAAAGGCACAACGATCGAAATCTGCGGGTTTTTCTCTTTTACTTCCATAAGATCATTCACCGTTCATAAGTGATTATAATTTATCAATTGAATCCCCAGGTCGGAAAGGACTTCGGGCAGTCTTTGATCGAGCAGTGCCCTCAACTCTTCCTCTCTGTGTTTATTGATATAATAAGGGCCGATCTGTTTTTCTAACTCTATCATTTCTTGCGTGATAAATCCAGGATGAACCATAATTTCCGTGACGCCTTCTTTGGCTCTCTGAAAGGCCAGCCTGAGTGTATGAGCGGTGACCCGACCGCTGTCACACACGCCATAAAACCTGTCCGGCGAGCGGACTCCTTGCTCGACCATCCACTTTTTCACGGAAGCCGAAGACAGGGAAATGAACATCGATTTGAGAATCTGTCCTAGCCGCGAGGATAGACAGAATTCCCGAACAAATCGCACCCTGTCGATCTCGTACTCCCTCGCCAGCTTCAGGACGATCCGGAAAAGGGGGCTGATCATGTGGACGTGTTTCTCGCTGTCGATGTGGGTGGGATCAATACCCGCTGCTTTAACCTTTTCCATCTGGGCTCTAAATTCTCTCTCGACTTCATCGAGGCAAATCCGTCTGAGAGCGATCCCACTCAACAGTTTCCAAACACTCGGGAGAAACCGATGTTCCTTCGAGAGAAGACTGCCCACTTTCCGGGCTGGGGCGACGGGGTGTCCTCTCAGGATGTTGAGATGCACACCCACGCCCAACTCTGGATTCACACCAGCCATCTCCACAGCCTGATCGAAACCAGGCATGTTGGCCATGAGTGTAGCGCTCGTCAGGATCCCTTCCCGATGAGCTTTGATGATCCCCTCATTCACCCCCTGAACCAGGCCGAAATCATCGGCATTGATTATAACTTTTTTCATGACTTTCGAAAAAGAGACAGCGCATTCTCCGCAGCCACAAGCAAATCCCGAAAATTCCGGATCTGACGCATCCTCTTGAATAAATAAGAAGGCCTGAGATAAAATTCTCTAACAGCTCGGCTCCGGAGTCTCCAGGCGGCTTCCTTCGACAGAGTCTCCGTCTCGAGAACAGGGTAGTCGGTGCTGTCGAATACATCCTCCTCGGGACGCATCCATCCTTTCTGAATGGCCTCTTTTCGCAACGGAGTCCCCACATCGGGGGTGGCGATGGCAAATGAGGCAAAATCGATATTCAGCTCCTTAGCAAGGTTGATCGTTTTGCGGATAGACTCCTCATCATCGCCAGGGAGACCGATGATAAAATAGCCCAGAACATAAATCTTATAATCGTTGAGCATTCGGATCGTTCTTTTTATCTCGGCAGTTGTGATTTTCTTGGAATACTTCTCGAGGATTTCATCGCTGCCGCTCTCGATTCCTAGAGAGACCGTATGGCACCCAGCAGCCTTCATGTGTTTGATCTTGTCCTCATTGAAAGACTTGATGTGGGCATTACAGCTCCAGGTAAAATCCAGGTTGTTTTCGACCATCTTTCTGCAGATCTCGATCACACGATCCGTTTTGATCGTGAAAGTGGGATCCTGGAACAAGACCTCTTTTACGCCCAACCGGCTTAATAAACGAAGCTCCTCGATAAGGCCGTCCACATCCCTGGTCCTGTAGCCATAGGCGCCGGCCGTGCAGAATCCGCAGCTGTGCGGGCATCCGACCGAAGTGACAACGACAGTAAAGGGAAACCTCCGCGCGATCGGGATCCGGTATTTTTTAAAATCGAAAAGGTCGTGCCTGGGAACGGGGACCGAGTAGGTCCGGGGAGGCACCTCCAGGCTTTTCAAAAACTGACCGTTTTTCCTGATAACGAGTCCCTGGAGCGGTTCTTCGAAGGGCTCATCTGCATTCACGAAGTCGAGGATATTGCGGGTGGTGAAATCCAGAAGAAGCGCATCGACGCATTCATACTGCCTGAGAAAATCTTCGGCGATAAAGGGCAAGATCCCCGCACTGGCTATGATCTTGATATCGCTCTTGGCTCTGATCCGCTCCATCAACCGGAGGTCGGACTGCATCGTGGCTGTCCCGGTCGTAAAGACCAAAGCCCGGGCTCCGGAGTCAATAACCTCCGCAAGAACATCATCTTCGGATCTTTTGTTGATGATGGCATCGACCACCCGGACTGAGCACTCCTCATCCAGAATTCCGCTGAGATAGATTAGGTCCTGGGGCGGCCAGTAGTAGTCGGCTTTGGAGGAAAAACTGCAGTAATAATCACGGATGTACAGCTTGTCCCCGGGGGGATTGAGCAGGATGACTTTCTCTGGGTCCAATGTCGGGTCCGTATAAATTTTGCCTCAAATTATACCACACCTCATTGTTCTGCACACGTTTTCATTCCAAAGGACAGGCGTTATCAAAAACCGCGATGAACGATGTACCGAAAGTTCCGAATGGCGATTTCGAAAACACGCTCCCTTTCCCCAGCGACGAAACTCCGCTCGATTCCGCTCCTCCATCACATTTCCTGTTGGAGATGTCCCATGCCCGCATGGAGCCTTCCATGGGGTTTTCTTGACCACACGCCTGGAGCTTCTAGAAACCAAACATGATTCCCCGTCATCACGGTTCTAGATATTCTCCCTCCGCGGTGGGGATTGATATTTGGGCGGTGTTCAGATACATTAAGGAACCTGAGAGATAAGATGTGCGGGATCTGCGGTATTTACGGATTCAAAGGCCTCGGACCGGAAGCTGAGGACACCACCAGAAAGATGTGCTCTGTGATGAGGCACCGGGGCCCGGACGATGAAGGTTACTATTTCGACAGCAAGGTCGCGCTCGGGATGCGCCGTTTGAGCATCATCGACCTGGTCACAGGACATCAGCCCATCGCCAACGAAGATAAAAGTGTTTGGGTGGTCTATAACGGAGAGATTTACAACTTTCCTGAACTGCGTGATGAGCTTTTACAAAAAGGGCACATCTTCGCCTCAAAATCCGACACAGAGGTCATCGTCCATCTCTACGAAGAAGAAGGGGAAAATTTTGTATCCCTGTTGAACGGGATGTTTGCCATAGCCCTCTGGGATCTGAAGTCGAACACCCTCATTCTAGCCAGGGACCGACTGGGGATCAAACCCCTCCACTACTGGCAGAAGGAGGACGTGATGGTTTTTTCCTCCGAAATCAAATGTATCCTGCAAACCGACTATACCCGGAATTTGGATTTCGATGGAGTGTCGCGATTCTTCACCTTCGAGTACATCCCGGCCCCGCAGACGATCTTCAAAGGCATAAAAAAACTACTGCCTGGACACATGATGGTCGTCAAAGACGCGATGGTCCAGATAAAACAGTACTGGGATATCAAACACGACAGCGACGGTTCCGCCGAAGATGAAAGAGCGATCGAGGCAGAGATCTATGAACGGCTCAAAGAATCCGTGAAGAAGCGTCTGATCAGTGATGTTCCTTTGGGCGTTTTTCTGAGCGGAGGAACGGATTCGAGCTCTATAACAGCGCTCATGAGCGAGGTGGCCCACAGGAAGATAAAGACCTTTTCCATCGGATTCAAAGAGGAGACATTTAACGAACTGGGGTATGCCAAAATCGTGGCCGAACGTTTCCAGACAGATCATGAGGAATTTGTCGTGGAGTCGGATTTTGTGAGAGATTTGGTCCCGAAACTGATCCAGTATCTGGATGAACCGCTGGCCGATGCATCGGTCATCCCCACCTATGTGATCTCGAACCTGGCCCGCAAGTATGTCACGGTCGCGCTGGCGGGTGAGGGAGGTGACGAGCTCTTCGCCGGGTATGACACCTACAAGGCCTATCAGGTGGCGCGGATCTACAGAAAAGTGCCGAAGTTCCTGAGAGACGGACTTGTCAAAAACATGGTCAGGGCTCTTCCTGCTTCGAAAAAAAGACTCAGTTTCGAATTCAAGGCCAAGAAATTCATATCCGGGATCGACTATCCCCCAGAGATCGCGAATTTTATCTGGTGGGGGGCCTACGGCCCAGAAGAGAGAGGGAGATTGTTCGCAGCCGACATCCTTGAACAACTGAACGAAGATCTGTTCGGTCCCATCCGTTTCCATCTCGATAACTGCTCGACAGACGACACCGTGAGCCGGATCGGATACCTGGACCTCAAACTCTATCTCCAGGACGATTTGCTCGTCAAAACCGATAGGATGAGCATGGCCAATTCTCTAGAGATTCGCGTGCCCTTCCTCGACCACACATTCGTCGAATACGCAAGGACCATACCCAGTTCCCTGAAACTCAAGGGGCTGTCGACAAAACACATCCTGAAAAAGGCGATGGCGCCCTATCTTCCTACCGAAATTTTGACACGGAAAAAGATCGGTTTCGACATACCCCTGGGCATTTGGATCAGGAAGGAGCTCAAAAATTTTGTTCTGGATGTCCTCTCCCCGGACAATTTGAACAAACATAAGTTTTTCAATCCCGCGGCGATCGAAAAGATCCTGAAAGAGCACCTCCAAGGCGCACATAACCACCGGCAGCTGTTGTGGCCGCTCGTCATTTTCCAGTTCTGGTACAACCACTACATGGAATGAGGGATTAGCTAAACCATGGACACTCATTCAGAGACAATAGACAAGGCACAGAAGTATTCCACAAATTTTCCAGTAAACAACCTGAAGGAAACATTAAAAACCGTATAATGATCGACAAAAAAGCACTGCTCGAGCACTACAGAGAGGCGGGATTTATCACCCGGACTTACCTGAAGATCAAATTGAAGATTTGTCCTTTGCTCAAGCTTGAGGAAATCTTCCCCAGAGAGGGGACGATCGTGGACTTGGGATGCGGCAACGGCCTTTTCCCCAATATCCTGTGCTTGGGATCCTCAGAAAGGCAGATCATCGGCCTCGATCTCGACAAAAAAAAGATCGAAGTCGCCAACGCGACAAAAATCCTCAGCTCTCAAATCACATATCAAATCGGAGACGTTGTCGAGGGGGAATATCCCCAAGGGGACGTTTTTGCGCTCGTCGATGTTCTCTACCTGATCCCTTACCAAAGACATGAGCCCATCCTCCGAAAATGCTATATCTCATTACCACCAGGAGGCACCCTCATCATCAAAGAGATGGATACACGGCCCCGATGGAAGTATGCTTGGAATCTGTTCCAGGAAACCTTAGCCGTCAAACTGATCGGGTTTACACTGGGAGAACGGTTCTATTTTCGGAACCAAAAAGACTACTTGGACATCCTTCAACGTATTGGTTATTCTGTGGAGACTGTCCCCGTGCACTCCGGCTATTGGTATCCCCATATCGCTTACATCTGCACGAAATAAATTTTCAAGCCAAAATTCAAAGCGCAGATGACTCAAAGCCCGATTCGGGAAGCAAAAAGTTCAAACGCGATACATAACGGTTTTTATTTGATATATCCCAGGGATCTCAATCTTTCCAATTCCTCCTTATCGATCTCCGCTCTTTTCCTCGTATTCATGATCCTGTTCCTCTGCATGTATCGCAGGGCTCCTCGCCGCAGTGTTCTTTTGATATCCATATGATCATCTGAAACATCAACCGTCTCGCCCGGATCCCTTTCCAAATCATATAAACATGTATTGTACAACTTCCAGCGCCCTCTAATAACTGACCAACATTGAGGTTTTAAACACTCCTCCATATCTCGCTCGGCAATGACAAACTGTTCAAATCCCTGTTGCCTGCCGTTAATCATCGGCATGAGACTCATCCCATCAACTTCAATCGAATCCTCTATGTTCAAAATATCCAGTACAGTCGGCATGATGTCCACGCTGCGGACATGCCTTCGGATAATTTTGGAAGAATATCGAGATCTATCGAACTTGATCATCAGAGGAACATGCAGAAGCTCATTGTATAGCGTATGAGAATGTTCAGCCACCATCCCATGTTCGCGGAATTCTTCCCCGTGATCCGAAGTAAATATGATCATTGTATTATCAAACAAACTCCTCCTTTTTAAGTAATCCAAAAAACGCTGAAAGCTGTCATCCATTGATCGTATCTCGGCGTTATATGTGTTGATTATGTGTTTTAGATCCTCATCCGTTATCTTCAATTGCCCTCTGTTAATGACCAAGGCGAGATCGTCCAAAGTATGCATCGGGAGCTTTCCCTCATATTGGGTTTCGAATAGGTCCAGATATTCTTTGTTTGGCGTATAAGGGGTGTGTGTCTCATACGTGTGAAGGAACAGAAAAAATCTTTCGTCGGAATTGCTTTCGAGCCATTCGATAGTGTCTTTCACAATATCGCGGAAATAAAACTTATCAAACGTCCGTTGCTTACTTCTATAGATATGGAAACCCTGGCCTAAGCCAAAACAGGGAGCAACCTGGCCTCCGTTATTGAATGAAATCGTCTTAAAACCATTCGTTTTCAGTATTTCTGCCATCGTGACTATTTTCTTCGGTAAAGGAGTTTTTCGTGCATAGGAAGCGCCATGATGACTCGGTATAAGGGACGTCAGGATGGACGCATGAGAACTCAGGGTCGAGGAAGACTGTGCAAAACATTTTGTGAACAGAACAGATTCATCGCTGAATTTGTCTATATGAGGAGTGGTGTTTTTTCGATAGCCCATACACCCAAGATGGTCTGCTCTTAAGGTGTCGATCGAGATGAGGATAATATTGGGTCGTATCTCTGCGGGGCTAGTGGAACATCGGGAGAGCAAGATAGAAAGACCTGTCAAAAGAAGAAGCAATACAATCGATAAAGTAGGGACTTTCTTTCTGGTGAATACCCCATTCATTATCAACCCTCTATAAACATATGAGTTTAATGAATATCTTTATTTTTCTGCCGACATTTATAATATAATGGATATTTTTCCAAATGACAAGTTTTCGCTGAAGGCTCCTATTTCTCTGTACCCCTCTATTCGATTCTGTTTTATCCGTTGGATTCCAAAAAAATTTTACTATTCATTAATAAAAAAGAAGGAGTGACAGCGGCCGAGTAAAAAAAGGAACATCTGCCCCAATTCTTATCTCCTCAAAATGTCGTACCAACGGCAAGGCGAAAGTTAAATGGCTAAGTGTTGTTTTTATGAAGGATTTGTGGCATAAATAGGAATCAATTAAGACCCCGAGGATAAAAGTGATCAAAGCCGACTGTTTGTACTTTAGGGGAGACAAACCCTGCAAATTTAAAATTCTCTGTGATGGATGCCCTCATTACACGCCTTTCCACCAGAAGATATTGATCATCAAATGCCGGGCACAGGGGGATGTCCTGCGGACAACACCCATACTCCAAGCTTTGAAGCGAAAATATCACAGTAGCCACATCTCCTGGCTGGTGGATGAGGAAAGCATCGAGCTCTTGGACAACAATCCCTTTATAGACAGGGTGCTCCCATACAATCTGGAATCGATCATGCCGCTTCTTGTCGAAGAGTTCGATGTCTTGATCTCCCTCGATAAGGAACCTCCATCCACATCCATAGCCTCGCTGGTCAAATGCCAGTCAAGACTCGGATTCGGGATGAATAACCTGGGCAACCTTGTTCCCTTTAACAGAGAAGCGGAATACGCCTATCAACTGGGCCTCGATGACGACCTCAAATTCAAGCAGAATACAATGAGCTACCAAGAGATAATTGCAAAGACCGCCGAGGTCGAATACTCGAGAGATCCCTATGTCTTCCAGATCGAAGACTCCCATAAAACGAGAGCCAGAGAATTTTTCAAAAAACACAACATCCCGGAGGAATCTCTATCCATCGGACTCAATACAGGAGCGGGAGTTAAATTCGAGACCAAACAGTGGCCGGCAGAATACTACCTCAAGCTTATCGAATATCTGAGCGAGAATGCCGATGTCAAAATATTCCTACTCGGTGGAAAGAGAGAAACAGAACTGAATCAATCCATCGCAAAAAACTCAAAACACACGGTTTACAACACAGGGAATGACAATTCTCTACTCGAATTCGCTGGTTTTCTATCGCTTATGGACATCGTCGTTACTTCAGATACACTGGGAATGCATCTTGCCATCGCCCTGGAGAAAAAAGTTATCGCGCTTTTCGGTCCGACCTGCCCTCAGGAGATCGACCTCTACGGACGGGGTGTCAAGCTCTACGCGGGAGCGGATTGCTCCCCATGCTATAAACAGATATGTGACGACATGAAGTGTATGCAGGAGATCACCCCCGAATCCGTCTTTGAAGAGATCAATAAACTCATCTAAGTGTCCGATGGAAGATACACACACAAAAAAAGCCGTCGTGATGATCCCCACCTATAACGAGCGGGAGAATATCGAAGACCTCATCACAGAGATCCTGGCGCTCGATGTGGATGTAGACCTATCCGTAGTGGTTGCCGACGACAACTCTCCTGATGGGACGGGAAAAATCGTCCAGAAGATGGGAGAGAGCAATGGGAGGATTCACCCACTCATCCGCAAAAAACGCAGAGGCAGAGGGGCTGGCGGTGTCGATGGATTCAAAGAAGCGCTCAAGCTCTCCCCGGATTTTGTGGTCGAAATGGATGGGGATTTCTCTCACCAGCCCAAACACATTCCCGATCTCCTCGACGCGTGCGAGGATCACGACCTCGTCATCGGCTCGCGGTTCGTCCAAGGCGGTAAGGATGAGGACAGGAACTTGGCGAGAAGAATCATCACATTTTTTGTGCGCAGTTTCATCCGGCGCAAGTTCCGGATTCATGTCCGCGATGTCTCTTCTGGCTTCCGATGTTTCAAACGAGAAGTCCTCGAAGAGATCGATCTGGATGATCTCATATCCGTAAATCCATCTATCGTTCTCGAGATCCTGTATAAAGCCCATCTCCTGGACTTCACAATCAAAGAAGTGCCCATCGAGTTCATCGACAGGACCCGGGGAAAGACCAAGCTGAATTTTCTGATCCTGCTCGACACACTCGTTATGGCCATGCAGTTTAAAAAACGATATACGAAGGATAACGTCAAGCGATCTTCATAATCCCTCTCTCACGATGGTGAAGACTCAAGCCGATGGTTAAAAACATACGTGTTTCAAACACTCTACTTCAATGAAAAGAACAAAGAGACAGGCTCTCGGGCAGCATTTTTTGCGGGATCCGCACGTCCTGAGAAAGATCATCCGACAGATAAATCCAGATAAGGAGCATGTGTATATCGAGATTGGCGCAGGAAAGGGAGCGTTGACAAAGCCGCTGGCCGAAAAAGCGGGAAAGGTCTACGCGATCGAGAAGGATAAAACTCTGATTCCTGTCCTCAAGGAAAAGTTGCCTTCCAACGTGGTCTTAGTGGGCGCAGATGTCCTTAAGGTCCGCTTTAAAGATATTGTGTCCGGCGAACTTCATGATCAAAAAAAATCAAGTGAGGAACTTTCTGGTAAAAAAGCCATTATAATCGTGGGGAACCTGCCCTATTCTGTTGCGTCTCCAGTGCTTTTCAAGGTCCTCGAGGAAAAAGACCTGATTACAGAATGCACTTTTCTCCTCCAGAAGGAAGTGGGCGATCGAATCTGCGCAACACCAGGATCGAAAAAATACGCACCCATATCTATCCTTTTCCAGAGAAATTTCGACATCCGTCTCTGTTTCGTGGTGGAACCGGGTTCTTTTTCGCCACCGCCCAAAGTCCGGTCGGCACTGCTCCAATTTAAAAAGCGAATACGACCTCTTTTTGAACTGTCGGATGAGGAAGGATTCCGGTCACTCTTGAAATCCGCTTTCCGGCATCGCAGGAAAACTCTCATCAAAAACCTTTGCATGTCGGGCATCAGCGACTCTCTCCTAGCTGATGCATTCAGTGAACTAGGACTCCATGAAAAAGTGCGACCAGAACAGGTTACGCCTCAGCAATTCGCCGGTCTGTTCAATTTCCTCGGAAATTTTGGGATAATAGAGACCTGACAGACCATGGAAAAATTAGGTTACTACCGCCGATTGCTCCAAATATACTCAGGCTACAAGAGAAACAAGACCCGGCTCGATTATATGCCCATCCGCCTCTGGGTGGAACCGACGAGCATCTGCAACCTCCGGTGTGTCATGTGCCCCAACAAGGACCTCAAAAAAGAGGACAAGGGGTTCATGGACCTGGATTTGTTTCGGAAGATCATCGACGAATCCGCTGCGTGGGTTTATGACGTCCATCTCCTCCACAGAGGAGAATCGCTCCTCCATAAAGACTTCTTTGTCATGGTGAAATATGCTACGGACAAGAATGTCCGCACCAAACTGCACACGAACGGAACCCTCCTCGACGAAGAAAAATCCCGCCAAATGATCGAGTCGGGCATCGACCAGGTGTCTTTTTCCTTCGACGGTTATGACAAGGCGACCTATGAGAAAATCCGGGTCAACGGCGATTTCGATCAAACGGTTAAAAACATCCAGAGGTTTCTCGCAATCAAAAAGGAGATGAAAAGCAAAAAACCGCACACGATCTTGGAACTCATCAATTTTCCTGATTCCCGGGTCAAATCCGACTCCGCTAAACAAAGGGCCTTCCGCCATAACTTCAAGGGATTGCCGCTGGATAGATTCGTCGTCAAGGAGTTCCACAACTGGGCCGGTGAGGTCGAGATGGAACACAGAAAAAAGACATTCTCGCCCTGTACGTTCCTGTGGAATGCGCTGGTCATTTTTTGGGATGGGGCCGTCCTTCCCTTTTTCGGTTACTATATTCTCGGGAACGCCAAAGATGCGTCACTGGCCGAGATCTGGAACAACGATAAAATGGTCTATCTCCGAGAACAACACCTCAAAAAGAACATCGAGGGATTCGACACCTGCCGCGAATGCGACCGAGTGTGGAGAGAAAAATTCCTGGGCATTCCCAAAGAGTACCTGTGGAAGTTTCTGCTGCGCAAAATGCCCTGAGCTTCCGTTCTTCTTTCTCCATACCTCAGAAAAATTCTCTCCTTCTCTGGGCTTTTCCTGATCTGGATTTACAACGAGAGATAGATGATTGTCTAGTGCCAGTCAGGAAAAACATCCCGGCCTGGGCTGTCGAGAA
>JASFEP010000038.1:0-17502 GCA_050124775.1 Candidatus Aminicenantota bacterium | reverse complement strand
ATGACCATTGCATTGATTCCGCCGGAATTGGAACAATCGTATCCTTTTTGATCCTTATCTGCCTGAATTATTCATAACTCATATCGACACTTCAATCAACGGGTTCAACACTTAATGAATGACGAAATTGTCGGATCGTCGAACTGTTTGCTTAGGCATTATCAATTCGTTCAATTTTTTTGTTTATTTAACGAAATGGGGATTAAATTCATGGAAAGAATTACTTTTTTATTATAGCGTTTTTGAGTAAAAAGTCAACCGTCTTTTTGAGCCGCGCCCTGTTTTCAATCTCCTCGCGATGTCCCTCTTTATCGATCTGAGCCCTGACTTGGGCGAGAGGCATATTGTTTGCCTTGGCTATCGCTTTGAATTCTTCTTCGATGTCCTCGGCTTTGATCTCTATCTTCTCTACTTCGGATATCTTGGTCAAGATCAGATGTTTTTTAAGTTTCTGCTCGGCCTTTTTTTTTGCCTCCTCCTTTATTTTTTCTGCCTCCTCTTTGGGAATATCTTGGGGTTTTCGAGATGATAGAAAACTCTGTATGATAGATAAATATTCCTGTTCGACGATACTTTCTGGGAGACCGAAGGATACCCTATCCGCTATAATCTGGATGATTTCCTCAGCCATCTCTCGTTCTGAATCTTCTTTTTTCGCAGCGAGGATCTGTTTTTTCGCTTCCTCTCTGAGCTCTTTGAGGTCGTTAAATTCGCCCAGGCCTTTGGCAAATTCGTCATTCAGCTCGGGAAAAGTTTTTTCTTTGATGGAAAGAACTTTGAGTGTGTAGTCTATTTCCTTCCCTGCGAGCTTCTTGTTGGAGTGTTCCTTATCGTACTTCACGTGAAAATTTGTCTGCTCATTTTGTTTCAATCCACGGAGGTTTTCGTTCAAGGCCTGTTCATTTTCAGGATGACCAGCCAATATGACGACTTTTTCTGTAGGAAGGAGTTTGTTCGTTCGCATATCCTTCCCCTTGATTTCGGCGATCACATAATCCTCATCCTTCACTGCTCGTCCTTCAACGGGAGTGTACTCGGCAGATTTCTGTAAGAGATCCTCCAGTGCCTGGTCGATTTCTTCTTCGCTTACAGATGCCTTTTTCTCGTTAATGGGAATATTCCTGTAATCAGGCAGCTCAAATTCCGGCCAAACCTCGAACTGGGCTGTCATCTGGAGGGGTTCTCCCTCCTCGAAATTCAGCTTGTTTATGATCGGATTTCCAAGGGGCACAAGATTGTGTTCCTTAAGCTTTTTATTGAGAGCTTTGGGAGCCAGGGAATTTACGACAGATTCTCGGATCTCTGGATAATACATCTGTTTGATGATATGCGCCGGGGCTTTGCCCGGACGAAATCCTTTGATTTTTGCCCTTTTGGAAAAATTTTGAACAGCGTGGTCGAATTCTTTCTTTACCTCATCAGAGGGAATCTCCAGTTCTACCTCTCTCTTGCAATCGTTTATTTTTCTGACATTTATCTTTGTGTTATCCATCGCGCGCCTTTCTTGGATTGTTCATCCGAGTCCCTCAGTTCATCAATCATCCATTCCGAGATAAATAAGGAATGGGCAGAGCGGGAGTCGAACCCGCACTCCTTTAACAGGAACTAGGTCCTAAGCCTAGCGCGTATGCCAATTTCGCCACCTGCCCTCCAGATTCTGAATCTATAATGGGAATTGTGCGAACTTCAAATTTCTATTTTGAAAGAAGCTAACTTGTTGAATAAAAAAACTTTATTGGACAGCAATATATATCATATCTTGTCGTGCCTGTCAATTTCTTGCGATAAAGATGACACGGCCAATCATCTACCTGAATTATTTCAAAGAGATGTAACATTTTGGTGCAGGCTTTGCTATGATAGGATTCGCCTTTATTTGTGATTCATCTTGGATCATTTGGATGAGTTCCCGAAAATTCCAAAATTTATTCATGCCCGGTTTTGTCTTTCAATCCGTTGTGATCGCTGGCGGGTACGGAACAGGTCGAGAGCTAGTTGAATATTTTATGCGTTTCGGCCCCCTGGGCGGATTGATGGGAATGCTGGGAGTGACAACACTGATCTGGTCCTTCATGCTGGCTCTCAGTTTTGAATTTGCACGAATCTCCAGAGCCTATGACTATCGCTCCTTTTTTCGAAGTCTGCTCGGACGGTACTGGATCGTTTTCGAGATTCTTTATGTTATTCTCCTTTGCTTGGTCCTTGCAGTTATCGGTTCTGCAGCCGGAGTGCTTCTCAGAGATAATTTTCGAATTCCATTCATCTTTGGTGTTGCATTTACAATGGCGCTCATCGGCTTTTTAGCTTTTGAAGGAAGCCGTGTGATCGTGAGATTTTTATCGAGTTGGTCCATCCTTCTTTATGTTGCATTCGGAGCTTTTCTCTGTGTTTCTATTGCAAAATTTGGGCCTTCCATACTGGATCGATTTTCCGACGCTGCGATCTTGCCGTCTTGGAGTTTGGGTGGATTGAAATATGCTTTCTATAATATCGCTGTAATACCCGCGGTCCTTTTTTGTATCAAAGGGATAGAAACCCGAAAGGAAGCCTTATCAGCTGGCCTCCTGGGAGGAGTCATAGGGATTATTCCCGGCGTACTCCTCTACATCGCTATCATGAGTTTTTATCCTTCGGTCATCCCTGAAGAAATCCCTGTCGTCTTTGTGCTCCGACACATGCGTTTTCCCCTTCTTTTGATAGTCTTTCAGATCGCGCTCTTCGGTGCACTGGTCACGACGGGCATCGGTTTTATCCATGCTGTCAACGAACGTATTTTCACGGCTAGACTGGACAAAGGGAAAGACTTCCCGAGATGGCAGAGGCCGGTTGTTGCCATTGGGCTCTTGTGCTTGGGATTGAGCCTTTCGACCCTCGGGATCATCAATTTGATAGCAAAGGGATATGGGACGATTAGCTGGGGATTTTTTGTCGTTTACGTCATTCCTATGATTACGGTTGGCCTAGCCAAAATATTGCGTCAGAAACGCTCTCATCACGAAATACCGCCTAAATAGAATCCAGCACAGCTCATTTTGGGAAAAAACTGCCAACATCATGGGGATCTTGAAAAAAAATATACAAGATATGCTTTCTGACCCATTCGAGACGGAATTTTGACTGTTGATCTATGGTGCACAGGATGGTGGAGCAATATCTATCATGACCTTCATTCCCGCAGGAGCTTGAATAGCTTTCGGGATCGTGTTGATCGTCATGGCAACTGTTCCTATGTCGCCGTGGACGCCCCCAGTAATCTTCTCATGAATTTTCGGTTTTCCTTCAATGATGACTTCGTCGTATTCCTCTTCCACTCCTGCAAAGGCAAAAAACTCCAATGTGATGACTTTCTTCTCGGAGACTTCTGCAAAAGCAACGCTCTTCAGCCCGATCACATTTCCGGGATCAACCATACCCAGACCTGTTTCAACAGGTTTGGGCGTGATAACCGGCTCGGGAGGAAGCTCTACAGCTCTCTCCAATTCCCACCCCAGTCCTGTGGCGATCATATTTATGGATTCCAGAAGCCCGACATGACCGGTTATAATTCCTTCTTCGATCTTTGTCTTGAATTCCTCGGGCGTCATGGAAGTTCCCACCTTTGTCTGAAACGGAATACGCCTGCGCGCTGAGTTCATCATGCGTGTCACCTTTATCGAATCAATTCTCAGGCATGGAGCTGTCATAAAAAGAGGAAGAGAGTCCATCAGATATCCCGGATTTATTCCTGTTCCCACCACACTTATATCATTCTTTTTAGCCAGATCGTCGATCACTCGCGCCAAATCGGGGCTTCTCTTCCAGGGGAAAGAAAGCTCTTCACATGTGGATATTACATCGAGGCCCGCATTTGCACATTGTTCGATCTGGGGGATGACACTTTTCAAATGGGACGTCGTGGTCAAAACAACAGCATGAGCATTCACTCTTGAAAATAACGAGTCAGCGTCATTCTCAATCGGTACTCCCAGCTTTCTGGGCGTATCCAAAATTTCACCCAAATCTTTGCCTATCAATTGGGGGTCGATATCAATAGCACCGACGATCGTAAAGCTCTTTTTATCACAAAGTGCCTCAGCTACATTTCGGCCCATCACGCCGCAGCCATAAACAACAACTTTTATTTTTTCCATTTTCGCTCCTTTTTTTGAGACAAACTCAAGGGGATTTAAATATATTTTTTCCACTTAGTGGCGATTCTATCCACAGCTTTGATCGACGCTTCGATTTCCCTATCGGAATGAGCGAGTGCTATGGTTCCATAACCATGAAAAACATTGAACCCTTCTTCGAGCATAGACAGTTTGAATATTTTTTCACGAAGTTCGAAATCGGAGACCTCTGGGTTCCAACTCTCTTCGGGAGACGTGATTCGTTCCTTGTTCGAATGGAGAAAATGAACGCCTATTATGGAACTGTTTTTTGCGACAGGCAGGCCGTCTCCCGTGCAGCGGACGTTAAAACCGTGAGACTTGAATATTTCCTCGATCTTTTCTCTGACGCGTGCTCCCAATTGTCCGATTCGGGGGTAGATTTCCGCTTCGTGGGAGATGAGGTATCGAAGAAAGGAGATCCCAGCTTGCATCGATAGTGGATGTGCGGAAAACGTCCCCCCTTCAAATTTGACCTTTTGAGCGTCTTGGGCGTCGGTCCCGCAGAGAGCCATGATCTCTTTTTTTCCTGCCAGTGCACTCACAGGCATTCCCCCTCCTATAGCCTTTCCAAGAACAGTGAGATCAGGCATGATATCATAGAGTGCCTGGAGAGGTCCTGCATGAAAGCGGAATCCTGAGACCACCTCGTCAAAGATCAGGATAACACCATAAGAATCACAAAGCTCCCTTATTCTCTGGATATATTCAGGTAGTCCAAAAATGAAACCTCCCGCTCCGATGAATGGTTCGATAATTAAGCAGGATGCGTGTCTTCCGGCTTCGGAAAACTTCTTCTCCAGATCATCAAGATCATTGAATTTAGTCATGATGATGCTGGTTTCTGTCCCTTCTGGGAGTCCAGCTGATTCGATCCGGTTCAATCCCTTGTCGTATGCGGATATTCCTTTGAGAACATAAGGTTGAGATCCATGCCAACCACCGCCCACTTTGAATAAAAGATCTCGTCCAGTGTAGGCTTTTGCCAGCATGATAGCATACATAGTCGCAAGCGTCCCGCTGGTCGTGAAGCGGATCTTTTCGGCCTGCATTCTGGACAGGATGAGCTCAGCAAGCTCATTCTGTAAAGATCCCGGAAATCCTGTGGCAAGTCCCTGTCCCTTTTTAAAGAGTTCCATCAGAGGTTCGATCACGACTGGGGGATTATGCCCCAGTACATTCGCAAAGTGGCCCTGCCAGAAATCCACATATCTATTCCCATCGATATCTGTAACAGTGGATCCCTTGCATTCGGCATCATAAAAGGGGAAAGGTGCAAAGAGACGAAGGTTGTGGCTGCCCCCGCCGATCTGATTTTTAAGTGATCTTCGGTAGAACGATTCCGATTTTGTATGATTCTGTCGATAATTATGAATAAGATCCTTGAGTAGGGCTTCCTTGTCCATCCTGACTCCCCTTTAGAGAATTAATGGGTCAGCTTCCAGCCAAAGAAATATTCTTATACTATAAACGTGGAATCAGTGTCAAAATCTTTTCGGACTGCTGAAGAAACGAAACTAGCGAAGAAGTTTCTGCAGTTTTGCCGCAAGATCGGGATTTATGCTTTGAAGCTCTTTGTGGATATTCCTCGCGCTTTGATAGTCCTGGAGATTGAGGTAGCAGATCCCGAGATTGTAATAGGCATAGGCATTGTCGGGACTAAGGTCGATGGCTTTCTGCAGAGGCGCTACGGCAGGATCGAATTTTTTCAAATACATGTATCCGATCCCTATACTCATCCAGCCGTCTGCATTCTGTGGATTGATCTCTACAAGTTTTTTGTAGGTTTCAATGGATTCATTGTATTTTTTCTGCTGTGTGTAACAATATCCCAGATTTGAGTATGCAAACTCGAAATCAGGCCTGATCTCGATGGCCCTTTTAAAGGTTTCTATAGCCTCGTCATAGTTCTTCAATTTCACATACATGTACCCGAGATTATAGACAGCATCTGCATCCTGCGGATTGAGTGCGATCATTTTTTTTGTGGCTTCGATGGCTTTTTCTTGCATGCCCGCCTCATCGTACATTTTGACGATTGTGTTGAAGTAGTACTTTGCATCCTCCGGAATCATCTCTGTAAGTTGCGTGTAGCTCTCTGCGGCTTTATCGTACTGACCAGTTTTGTAGTATGCCTCTGCAAGTTTGCTCACAATCTGAGCGTTTTGTGCGTCTATTTCAGCTGCTCTTTCCAGTGAGGCCTTTGCCTCTTCGAGTTTATTGAGTTCCATTTGGCTAATACCGAGGTGATAGTAGGCGTCACCTGGTTCTCCTGGATTTTTTTCCAAATAAGTTTTGAAGGCTTCTTCTGCCTGTCCGAATTCTCTTAATTCTTCTTGAGCAGTTCCTATGAGATAATACACCTTTGTGTTATCAGGATCTAGCTCAACCGCTTTGGTAAGCGGAGGAATGGCCTCTTTCCACTTTCTCATCTTCAGGTAGACATCTCCGAGAGTTTGTTGAGCACTGCCCAAAGACGGATCGAGTTCTATGACTTTTTTCAGAGTGGATGTCGCAGAGCCGTAATTTCTCTGTTCGACTTGGATCTTGGCGATCTTTAGGTGCGTATCGATCTCCTCCGGCTTGAACTTCAATACAGTTTTTAGTGCTTTTTCCGCTTGTGAGTTTTTTCCCAGTGCCGAATAGACTTGGCCCGCAAGAGAAGCCCCCAAGTAGGTCTCATAATAATCTTCGGGTGTTTGGTCTTTGAATTTTGTGTGTTTGCTTTGTCTGGAAATTCCTTGGAGGAGGTTCGATGGCAGGGTGAATTTTGTGCGCATATCCAAAAAGACCATCAATCCCAGAACCTTGCCATCTATCCCGATAACGGGGGCTCCGTCGAATCCCTCTAAAGCCTCGACCGTAGTCTCGATGATTCTCTGGTTTGGAGAATACTCTGTCAATTTTTCGACAGTCCCCTCGGAGATTTGGAAGGCACCAGTTTCGTTTCCCCCGATAGCAAACACCTTATTTCCGATACCTACATCCATAACATTCCCCACAGCTAAGGCCGGTGATTTGCTTTTTGCTTTGAGTAGGACGACGTTATAGTTCTTGTTTACGCCTAAGATTCCTTCGATTTTTACCTTTTTGCCCCTGTAGTCGAATCCTTCGACTTTTTCTGCCTGGCCTATGAGGCTATAATTTGTGAGCAGCGTTTCAGGTCCGATCAAGAATCCTGTACCTCGTGCGAGTTCGTTGTTGTCCTTGTCGAGAGAGACGAAAAATATAACGCTTTGCTGATATGTTTCCAATATTCGGGACGCCTCTTCCGACTGCGATGAAAGAGTCGACTGCAGGCACAGGAAAAATAAGATACAGATTGTGGAATAAACAATAGCGTTTCGATTTTTCATCTTTTTCCTCCTTGAGAATAGCTAGCCTGGCTTATTCATGATTTGTTTTGTTTACCGATATCCGAAAGAATTTGTTTGAATAATCCATGCTTTCTTAAAACTATTCAATTTACACTGTGTGACTCTCCCTGTCAAATCCCCTGATGGATTATTCATAAAAGATACGAACAAACTTTTATTCAGAAACTTTCGGAAAAGGCCAATGCTCTATCTCATTGTTAGCATCTTTTACCTTTCAGGCAAACCGAAAGACACTTTGACAAAAACGGAGCTATCAGATAGCTTATTTCCGTGAAAACGGACCATATCATTTATTTTCTGACCCTCTTGGGAATTATCATGTGGATCGCTGCGGCCTTTGCCGCACCTTATCTCAAGCATCAATCCTCTGTTTACGGCAGCTTGATCTACGCGATCTATTCCCCGACATGCCATCAAATCCCGTCAAGATGTCTGACCTTTTATGGCAATCCTTTGGCTGTGTGTGTGCGATGCCTGGGCATCTATACCGGATTTTTTTTGGGTACGATTCTATTCCCGGTACTTCGAGGGTACTCGGCTGGAGCGCTCCCCAGGGCTAGGGTTTTAATCCTCGTAAGCATACCGATCGTGATCGATGCCGCGGGGAATTTGGTATCGCTTTGGGCCTCGCCGCATTGGCTTCGTATGGCAACGGGCTTGATTTGGGGAAGTATTCTGCCATTTTACTTTATCCCCGGAATCGTAGATATTTTTAAAAAGGTTGAATTGTCGGATAAAAAAACACTAGAATAGTAGCCGACCAGAAGGAGGAATTATGACAAACGAAAGGCCTTCCATGTTCATGCCGGCGATCATCGGCGGTGGTTTGGCGGGAATTCTCTCTGCGATCCCGATAATAAACTGTCTCTGTTGTCTTTGGATCATCGGTGGAGCGATGTTAGCTGCTTATTTACTGACAAAGGGTTCGAAGGTCCCTTTGTCTTCAGGGGATGGAGCGATCGTGGGTGCTTTTGCAGGGATTGTTGCAGCGATCGTTGATTTTTTCGTCAGTATTCCTTTCCAAGCGATGAGCGAGGATATTTTTAGGAATGTTATGGAAAAATTCTCTGAATATGCTGATGAAATGCCCCAGGGATGGGAGAGTTTTATGGAAGGAGGCGCATTCGAGGCGTCCATGGCGATGAACATACTGGGTCTGCTTATCGCCGCTGTCGTTTTCTCAATATTGGGAGCTCTTGGTGGGATCCTTGGTATGTCTATGTTCGGGAAAAAACTCTATCCGACCCAGGGGAACATAACAATAGATGTACCGAAGGAAGACACAGATGTTGAAGACCCAAGTGATCGTCAACCCTGAATCTAACCGGGGGCGAACCGGGAAAAGATGGGGGAAGATCAAGGAAGCCCTGAAAACTTTTCTTAAAGAATTCAAGTACGAATTTACCGAAAAACCGCTCCAGGCCACTGAAATCTCCCGTGCTGCGATCAAAGATGGATCTGAGCTGATCGTTGGAATCGGGGGAGATGGAACGGTCAATGAGATCGCGAACGGCTTTTATGAGGGGAAGATCTACATCAATCCCCAGACGGTTCTAGGAATCGTTCCTTCCGGGAGGGGCAGCGATTTCAGCCGAAGCTTGAATATCGCTCCGGGGCTCAAAAATGCACTTCGCGTTATTACGGAAGGTCCTTCGCGATCAATCGACATCGGACACATTCGATATCTGGATCATTCTGGATTCGACCAGGAGAGGTTCTTTCTGAACATCTCTGATTTCGGGTTGGGAGGAGAAGTCGTCAAACGAATGGACCAGAACAGATTGAAACGCAAAGCGTCATCGTATTTGAAATGTACTTTAGCTGCATTCCTTCATTACAGAAACAGGAAAGTTCGACTTCGGATCGATGATGCGGATCTTCCGGATGGCGAATACTTGATCGGAGCTATTTCGAACGGACGGATTTTCGGGAAAGGAATGAAGATCGCTCCGCAAGCAAGGTTAGACGATGGTTTGTTCGATCTCGTTCTTATCAAAGGTATGAAGGCATTGGAATTCTGCGTCAACGCATGGCGTGTTTATGCAGGAACTCACCTCTCGCATTCCAAGATATCTATAATCCGCGGGAAAAAGATCGACGCGATCCCCGTGGATGATCAGGATGTCTTGATCGAGGTGGATGGCGAGCAAGTCGGCAAACTCCCTGCAACCTTCGACATCGTGAGTAAACGGATCTACGTAAAGGGATACCCCTGATTTTTAATCAGTTATTTGGGGATGATTCGCTTTTGTGCTTGAGATAGAAGGCCCTGTCGTCTGTCATCCAGAGTTTACCATCTTTGTCATAAAATTTATAGATAATAGTCTTGCCTTTGATATAGTCTTTATCATATCCGTATCGATTCATAATTTTGGAAATGTAGTTTCTTGTTTCCTTATAGGGAGGAATACCTTTATATTTTTTTACCGCTTCTTGCCCTGCGTTGTATGCGGCAAGGACCAAGTCCGTTTTTCCATTGTATAGCTTGATAAGGTCCTTGAGATATTTGACTCCTCCTTCGATGTTCTCTTTGGGATTGAAAACATTTTTGACTCCGTATTGAATAGCCGTAGCGGGCATCAACTGCATCAGTCCCAGAGCCCCTTTTGGCGAGACGGCGAAACGATCGTAATTGGATTCTGCTCGGATGATCGAGTGGATGAGCTTATGCTCCACTCTATATTTCTGTGCGATACTCCGGATCAGATCGTCATATTCGGTTTTCATTTGGGCTTTGGGATAAAGGACACTCGCCAAGAGAGAAATGATACACAAGGTAGAGACGCTCGAATGGGCGATTTTTTTGACGATATTCATCATCACATCGGTCTTTTGTGTCGAATTTTCAGCTTATTTTTAACCATGATGGCATTCTTAATGCATTAATTCAATCCCCTTTAGGGGTGATTTTTACATTTTCTCTGTGGATTTAAAAGGATAAATTCCTTTTATGGGAGGAGTTCTTCTACGATTTTTAGACTCTCTTTCAGAGCAAAATCGAGTTTTGCAGTCTCGGAACCCCCTGCTTGAGCAAAATCCGGACGTCCTCCCCCACCTCCTCCGACAAGAGGTGCGAGTCTTTTTATGATGTCCGCAGCGCTGATGCGGTCCACGAGATCTTTGGTGACGGCAGAAACGAGAAAAACCTTTTCTCCGGTTTCCCCTCCCAATATGACAACTCCGGAACCGATCTTCTGTTTGAACGAGTCGGCCAATTCTCTGAGCTCTGCCGTATTCAATTCTTCGACTTTCTGTATCATTAAGCGAACGCCTTTAACGTTCTCAATATGGTCTTCTTTTTTCTGATATTTTGTTTTGGCCAGCTTTTGTCTTAAAGCACGGGTTTCTTTTTCTTTCTCTTTCAAAGACTCTTTCATCCGATCTATAACTTGCAGTATGTCTTTCCTGGACGTGTTTACAGCATTTTGAATATCCGAAAGGAGCTCATCGCTATTCTGGTAGTCTTTGAGCGCGTGCTCTCCTGTAAGCGCTTCGATCCTCCGCATTCCTGCCGCAATGCTGTATTCGGATATGATCTTGAACAATCCGATCTCTCCTGTGTTTGAAACATGGATGCCACCGCAGAGTTCCTTGCTGAAATCATCGATGGTGATCATTCTCACTTTTTCGCCGTACTTTTCCTCGAAAATAGCGGTCGCTCCCGCACGGATTCCCTCCTCGAGAGAAATGACAGCGGTTTCGACATCGATGTTTTCCCTGATCTTTTCGTTCACCAGATATTCGATCTGGCGGATTTCAGAGTGCGATAAAGCTGCAAAATGAGTGAAATCGAACCTCAAACGCTCGGAAGATACAAGTGAGCCCGCTTGCCTGACGTGGTCGCCCATGATCTGTCTCAACGAAGCATGAAGAAGATGGGTGGCCGTATGATTTTTACGAATGTTGTTTCTGTTGAGTAGATCGACGGCGGCTTCAAGAGTGTCGCCGACTTTCATTATGCCTGAAAGCATTTGCACCTTGTGGGTGATGATATCCGGAATGGGGAAATAAGTCGTTTTCACGAGCGCTGAAAAACCGGGATTTTTAAAGGTCCCTGTATCGCCCACCTGTCCGCCAGCTTCCGCATAAAAGGGAGTTTGATCGAGAACCACTTCTCCTGAATCGCCCTCCTTCATTTCCTGAATGAGTTCTCCGTCCTTCAGGATGGCCAACACCTTGCTTTCATCGTTTTTCATATGGTCGTACCCGATGAAATCGACCGAGATATCTTTGATCCTTTCATAGACTTTGCGGTCTTCCTCCTGGGCATCGCCCTTCCAGGATTGGCGCGCTCGGTGTCGTTGCGTCTCTAATTCTTTCGCAAAGCCTTCCCTGTCGACGGAGATATTCTTTTCAAGGGCCAACTCTTCGGACAGGTCGATGGGAAATCCAAACGTGTCATACAGTTTAAATAGTTTATTTCCCGGAAGGATTCTCTTTCCCTTTTTCTTGAGCTCTTCGATGTATTGATCGAAGGTTCTGAGGCCCGAGGACAGAGTCAGAGCAAAACGTTTCTCTTCGGCCAGACATACTTTTGAAATATATTCCACCGATGAGAGCAGCTCTGGATAAGCATCTTTCATGATATCTGTAATCTCACCGACGAGTTTGTAGAGGAAAGGCTCTTCCAAACCAATAGAGTTTCCGTAACGGTAAGCTCTCCGGATGAGACGCCTCAGCACATATCCACGACCGTCATTGGAGGGCATGATACCGTCTCCGATCAAGAAAGACACAGCCCGCGCATGGTCAGCGATGACTCGGGCAGCAATATCTCCCTCGTCGTCAGAGGGATACTCTCTTCCCGCAAAATCACAAATGGCCTCGATCGTCGGGAGAAAAAGATCTGTTTCGTAATTATTAGTCTTCCCTTGTAATACTGTGGCCACTCTCTCTAAACCCATTCCCGTGTCTATAGAAGGTTTTGGCAATGGCTTGAGCTGTCCTTTCTCATCCTGATCGGATTGCATAAAGACCAAGTTCCAGAGCTCGAGAAAACGATCGCTCCCGCTCTCGATCAGGTCGTGAGGACTCCCCTTCTCCAGGTTTTCGGACAAATCGTAATGAAGCTCAGAGCAGGGCCCGCAGGGTCCGGTCTCTCCCATCGCCCAATAATTATCTTTTTTGCCGAAGCGGAAGATCCGGTCCGCAGGCATTCCAATCCTTTTATGCCACAATTCATAGGCTTCATCATCATCCAAGTAAACCGTAGCATAGAGCCTGTCTTTGGGCATCCTATAGATTTCTGTTATCAATTCCCATGCGTATTCGATCGCCTCTTTCTTGAAATAATCACCGAAGGAAAAATTTCCTAGCATTTCAAAGAAGGTGTGGTGTTTGTTGGTTATGCCGACCTGTTCCAAGTCATTATGTTTCCCGCTTACGCGCATACACTTTTGGACGGAAGCAGCCCTTTTGTAGCTTCTTTTCTCGAAGCCAAGGAATACGTTCTTGAATTGATTCATTCCCGCATTCGTGAACAGGATGGTAGGGTCGTCTTTGGGAAGGAGGGAGGAGCTTCTTATGATCTTGTGATCTTTGTCAGCGAAAAAGTCAAGGAAGGCCTCCCTGATTTGCTGGGCTTTCATTTACTGCTCTTCTTCAGCCTCCGACTCGACCTGCTCTTTTTTGACCTCTCTCTCTATCTGACCCATCTCTTTTTCCATATCTTCCATAGCTACGTCTAGAGTCGACCGGATTCCCATGACTCTAAGTTTGAAGTTGTCAGGACTGGATGAGTATCTCAATCCTTGTTCATAGGAGATGTATGCATCCTTGTAGAGTTGATAAATCGATTGGTCAAAAGTCTGCATCCCGTACTGGGAAACTCCAGAAGCGATGGCATCCCTGATCAGAACAGTCTTTTCTCTATCGTTCACGCACTCTTGGATATAGGGTGTGTTGATCATCACTTCGACAGCTGGGACGCGGCCACTGCCGTCCTTTTTGGGAATAAGACGCATGGAAATGATGGATTTCAATATGCTTGAAAGCTGAAGCCTGACTTGCCTTTGCTGATGGGGAGGAAATACGGCAATGATCCTGTTGATTGTTTCCGGTGCATCGAGCGTGTGTACCGTACTGAGAACAAGATGACCCGTTTCCGCAGCCAAAAGTGCAGTCTCTATAGTATCCAAATCCCTCATCTCTCCGACCAGGATGATGTCGGGGTCCTCACGGAGAGATGCTCTAAGACCTCTCGAGAATGTGGTGACGTCCAC
Organism: Candidatus Aminicenantota bacterium; assembly: GCA_050124775.1. Taxonomy (GTDB): domain Bacteria; phylum Acidobacteriota; class Aminicenantia; order Aminicenantales; family Aminicenantaceae; genus WTAW01. Next base: position 3,756 of record JASFEP010000038.1, on the reverse strand, counting down.
ACCCACTTCTCTTTGACTGATCGTGCTTTTTTTATCGCGGTGAAGATACTCGATCGGGTCTTCTATGGTGATGATGTTTTCCATCCGGTTCTCGTTGATGTGGTCGATCATTGCGGCCAAAGTTGTTGTCTTACCCGAACCAGTTGTGCCAGTGACCAATACGAGGCCTCTCTGTTCCAATGCGATCTTTTCCAGAACTTCAGGGAGCAGAAGTTCTCGAATCGTCATAACCTCTAACGGGATGATCCTCAATACGATCGCGTAACTGCCTCTTTGCTGAAAGATGCTTCCCCTGAATCGGCCGAATCCAGCGAGACTGTAAGCAAGGTCAACATCCAAATCCTCCTTGAGCCTTTCTTTCTGGAAGTCATTCGTCACTTGATCGGTCAATTCTCGGGTATTTTCCGGTGAAAGCCTCGGGAAGCTTGTAAGGGGACTAAGATTCCCATGGATTCTCAGAATCGGATAATTTCCAGCCTTCAGGTGAAGGTCAGAAGCATCGCTTTCAATGGCGATCTTTAAAAGTTCATCAATATCCATGGTCACTCTCCTTTATTTGGGCGTGTTTAAAGAATTCCTTTCGGCTCACTTTATTTGTGATCCTCTCTGATTTTTCAACATAATTACAAAGATCGTAAGGCTTAGTTTTTTTTGGAAAGGCATCCGGTCCGCTGATCTTCGCAATCATTATATCTGAATTTATCGTTTTCTCACAACTGCTTTCTCTTTTTTACCTTCTAATCCATTTAGTCGTTTGACACACACGAATGGGATTCAAAGGCTCCATTTAAATGTATGTCAGCCAATTGTGTTTGTCTTCTTGTTCTGCATTGATAATGTTAAAAAATGTATCCTGGAGCTTTGCTGTGATCGGACCTCTTTTGCCGTTTCCGATCGGGATTTTATCGATGGAGCGTATGGGGGTGATTTCTGCGGCTGATCCTGTAAAAAACACCTCATCCGCTATATAGAGCATCTCTCGAGGAATGGTTTGCTCGTAAAGAGGGATGTTTAAATCTTGCGCAATATGCCGGATACAGTTGCGTGTAATTCCTGGCAAAACAGATGATGCTAAGGGCGGGGTGAGAAGATAGTCATCGATCACAAGAAATATATTTTCTCCACTGCCTTCACTGACATGGCCACGAGTATTAAGTGCGATCCCCTCCTCGTATCCATTGAGAATTGCCTCCATTTTTATAAGCTGGGAATTCATATAGTGCGCACCGGATTTGGCCAAGGCCGGAAAAGTATCGGCTGCCATCCTGCGCCAAGTCGATACACAAACGTCCACTCCATTCTCTAAAGCTTCCGCGCCCAGGTAGGTTCCCCATTCCCAGACGAGTACGGCACAATCGACGGGATTAGGAAATGGGTCCACACCGAGTGTCCCATAACCTCTATAAACGATGGGCCGGATGTAACAGGCCTTTAAATTGTTGGCTTTGATGGTATCGACGATCGCTTTATTGAACTGGTCTTGAGTGTATGGAATTTCCATTCTGTACATTTTACACGAATTATATAGTCGTTGCGTGTGCGCATCCAGTCGGAATACGGCCGTTCCATTGGAATTTTCGTAAGCTCTCAGGCCTTCAAAAATGGAACTTCCGTAATGGATAACATGGGAAGCGATGTGAATGTGGGCCTCTGACCACGGAATGAACTGACCATTCATCCAGACCTTTGCGTTTGTATTAAATGGGCTCATTTATTGCTCCTTTCAAATGTGTTCACCACAATGAGGGCAGATCTCCGATTTGGCATGGAGCGGTCTGCGACAATTCCAGCAGATCTTATCCTGTTTTTTTTCTCTCGCTTTGATTCTTCCCCAAATATCATCGATCTCTGCTTTTTTGGGATCTTTGCCTTTAAATTTCAAGATATCCCTAATGATCTCGGAGGCCTTCTGATATCTATTCTCAAGATTCGTCGAGAGGCATTTCATTATGATCTCATCGATTTCTTTGGGGATTCGGTTGTTCTTCAGTCGGGGGGGAGTGATTTTGCCTTCTCTCGCCAGCTCGAGAATTTTAAAGGGGTCCGGGTCCAGGATAGGTGGACGTCCGAGGAGGAGTTCATAGAAGATGCAGCCGATCGAATAAATGTCAGACCGGAAGGTCGATTTTCCCAAGAATTGCTCGGGAGCCATGTAGGGAGGTGAACCGATCCGAGTGGATGCATATGGGATGTTGTTCAGCCATGCGGAGGTCCCAAAATCAGTGATCTTGAGTATATTTTCTTCGGATATTATGATGTTGGAGGGCCGCAGGTCTCTGTGGACAATCCTTTTTTTGTGTGCGTGGTCTACGGCACTCGCAATCTGCAGAACATACTCGATGGCCTTTGGATAATCCAGCATTTTTTCGCGTTCTAACACCTTTTCGAGGGTCTCTCCTTTGACATACTCCATGACCATGAAGAATATCCTTTTCTCTTTTTCTGCGGCGATCATGCGCACAATGTTGGGATGATTAAGTGCTGCCTGGAGCCGTGATTCTTTCAAGAGTTTAAACAGCTCCATAGACTGTTTATGAGGCACTTTGATTGCGACTTGTTTGTTAAGCCAAGTATCCTTCGCAAGGAAGACCGCACCGAAACCCCCGCTGCCCAGAGAGCGGATGATGTGATACTTGCCGACCTTCTGACCTTTTAGAAACATCCTATAAATTCCAAAAATGATTGATCAAAACGAGGCAGCTGATTGCTGCCGTTTCCGCCCGAAGTGTCTGCGCACCGAGGCTGATGGCTCTATAGCCATGGTCCAATATATCGTGTTCTTCCTGTTCTGTCCAGCCTCCTTCAGGCCCCACCAAAACTCTGACGGAAGAAGGGGGTCCCTTGGCCTTATTTATCGCGTTGTGATGAGCCATCAGGATCTCTTTCAAGTATGTTCCTCCTCTTTCGTTGAGAAATATTTTTAAACCATCCACATCATCTTTGAGCATCTCCGCCAGAGTTTTTGGCGGAAGGATCTCCGGGAACTTTGTGTTCCCACTTTGTTTGGCTGCCTCTCTGACGATCCTTGTCCATCTCTCGAGTTTTTGTTCGACCTTTCCTCCAATCCTGACAAGAGACCTTGCCGTGATCACCGGAAGAATACTGTCAGCTCCGAGTTCTGTCGTTTTCTGCAGGAGAAGCTCCAACCGCCCTGTTTTTATGAGCGATTGGGCGAGCGTTACCTTAACAGGAGCCTCTTTTTTTTCTTTTTGCCCTATTAAAGAGAGACGTGTGTTGTTTCTGTTCGTATGGTCTACACAGGCATAGTATTCATTTCCATATTCGTCGAAGAGCCAAACGTGCTCACCTGATTTTATTCGTACGACAGAGTGCAGATGGTGATGTTCTTCACCCGTCAGAAGGACGGGCGATTTTTGGAGCGATGCTTTTTGAATAAAGAACCTATTGGAGGTCACTCAAATATCTCAGATTGATCCTAGTGAATGATTTTTTTCATCTTATCGAGAAGATTCTCGTCGATGTCATCCAGATTTTCTCCAAGGGATTCGGCAAATTCCTTCAAAATCTCTTTCTGTTTTTTTGATAAATTTAATGGAATCTCCACATCGATCTTTACGTAGAGGCTTCCCTTTCTATGGCTATGAATATCTTTGATTCCTTTATCTTTAAGCCGGATAACGTGTCCTGGTTGCGTTCCTGCGGGGATCGAGAGGATTTCCTCTCCTGAAAGCGTGGGGATGGCCGCTTTGGTTCCGAGTGCGGCACGGGTGAAGGAGATAGGAATATGACAGTAAA
>JASFEP010000037.1:0-17529 GCA_050124775.1 Candidatus Aminicenantota bacterium | reverse complement strand
ATATAGGCATATCTTATTTTCATCGGAAACTCCTTCTCACCCTTCGATAGAACCTTAATACTCTTTTCTATATCATTTTTTACCTTATCTTGAAAGAGAAATGGGGACAGGCTACTTTTTACAGGGATAACTAAAAAAGTAGCCTGCCCCCTTTTTACTTTTTGATCATTAGACAACGTGTTTCGATGTCGATATAATAACTCATCCGAAAAAATCAAGGAGAGTCTTCATGAAAAGAATGATGGGATTCCTGCTCTGTTTCTGTTTGGTTTTTCCCTTCGTTATCAGTGCGTCGCCTCAGGGACATCTTTTCATTGTCGGCGGAGGTAAGCGACCTGAAGAAATGATGAAAAAGTTCATTGCTCTAGCTGAAGGATTTCGAAGCGGAAAGATCATCATCCTTCCGATGGCGAGCAGCGTCCCGGAAGAGGTGGGCCCTGAGCAATCCCTTCAGCTTAAAAATTATGGAGCGAAAAATGTGGAGTTTCACATCCTGAGTCGTGAGGATGCTCAAAATCCTGAAAGCATAAAATTGTTCGAGGATATCGGCGGCATTTTTTTCTCAGGGGGTGTGCAGTCGAGGCTGGCTGATGTCCTTTTGGATACGCCCGTCCATAAAATCCTGATCGATCTTTATAAAGCAGGCGGTGTTATCGGCGGCACGAGTGCCGGTGCGGCTGTAATGAGCGAGATTATGATCACGGGTGACGAGAAAAGGAAAGTCGAGGAGGACCATGCGTTCGAGACAATCGAAGCAGACAACATCGTGACCGCCCGAGGTTTCGGTCTAATAAAGACTGCCGTCATCGACCAGCATTTCGTCCGTCGCAAAAGGCACAACAGGCTCATCAGTTTAGTGGCTGAAAATCCTGGCCTTTTGGGTATCGGTATCGATGAGTCGACAGCCATCATCGTGAATCCCGATGACACCTTCGATGTGATCGGAGAGCGAAGTGTGATCGTTTATGATTTTTCAGGAGCAGAAATCATAACTTTTCCGGACAATGGAATCAGCGCCCACAATGCCAGAATGTTTATACTGAAGCAGGGGGATACGTTCGACTTGAAGGCACACAAAGCTTTAAGTCATCGAAATTGAAGAAGGACATAAGCGGATGAAGATGAAAAAGTTGAAACTCCCGCACACACTTGTCCTGATCTACACCATGGTGGTTCTTACAGTAATCGCCACCTGGATCGTTCCCGGGGGAGAATACCAAAGGGTAGAAAAGGAGGGCCGAACAATCCCTGTGGAGGGATCCTTTCAGTTCGTGGACAGCCAACCGCAGGGATTGGGAGCTCTTTTTGTGTCGCCCATTAAGGGATTTGTCGAAGCCGCTTACATCATCGTGTTCGTTTTTGTGGTCGGAGGGGCTTTTGCAGTCATCGACAAAACGGGTGCCATCTCCGCATTTATCCACAATCTGGCTCTCAAGTTTAAAGAAAGCAAAACCATACAGGCTCTGCTCATTCCCGTCACCATGCTTATCTTCTCGCTCGCAGGCGCGATATTCGGTATGTGCGAAGAGACCATGCCCTTTGTTCTGATCTTCGTCCCCCTTTCCTTATCGCTCGGATATGACACGATCGTCGGGGTGTCTATTCCTTTTTTGGGAGCGGCGGCAGGTTTTGCCGGAGCTTTCTTCAATCCATTTACCGTTGGGATTGCCCAGGGGATCGCCGGCCTGCCTTTGTATTCGGGAGTGGGATACCGGCTGATCGTATGGGCGATCGGCACCATTATCGTAATCGTCCTCGTCATGCGATATGCATCCCGCGTTCGCAGAGATCCCAAGATCAGTCCTACATATGAAGACGATCTAAAAAAGAGAGAGGAACTCGACCTCGATGCTCCACCCGAAGAAAAGATCGAACTCCAGGCGACACACAAGCGCATCCTGTTCCTCTTCCTTCTTGGCATTGCCGTTATGGTTTTCGGCATCTTGAGATACCGGTGGTTTATCAACGAGATCGCCGGCCTCTTCCTGGCCCTGGGCATTTTGAGCGGTATCCTGGGACGCCTGAGCTCCGAGGAGCTGGCCACTTCCTTTGTCACCGGCGCCAAGGATATGATCAATGCTGCGCTGATCATCGGTTGTGCGAGAGCCATCCTTGTCGTTGCCATGGATGGTAAGATCCTCGATACAGCACTCTATGCCATGTCCGGTGCGATCAAACATTTTCATCCGATTATCTCCTCGCAGTTGATGTTCGCCAGCCAGTGTGTCATCAATTTTTTCCTTCATTCGGGTACGGCACAGGCCGCGCTCACCATGCCCATCATGGCGCCCCTCGGGGATCTCGTGGGAATCACGCGCCAGACCACTGTTTTTGCCTTCCAGCTATCCGAATACATAAATCCTGTGCTTCCCACATCAGGTGTTACCATGGGTGTTTTAGGCCTCGCCCGGTTGAGATGGGAAAAGTGGGCCAAGTGGTTGATCCCTCTCCTCGTGATCTGGGTGATCTTTGCACTTCTTTCGCTCATCCCCCCTGTCCTTATGCGTTGGGGCCCTAACTAAAAGGGGGACAGGCTACTTTTTTAATTACCCCTGTAAAAAGTAGCCTGTCCCCCTTTTTGTCCCCCTTTTTTATTCGCAGAAGATCTTGACGGTTTCTTTGCCTTCGACGTCGATCGTGAGATCTTTGAGGTTCGTGATGAGCTCATCGAGGTCCTCGGGCTTGATGCTCGAAAAATCCATGTTGATGCCCTTTTCGCTCAGGGCGTCATCCACCTTGCTCTGCACGTCTTTGGGCATGAAAGCCGCCCACTTGAGACCCGCCCGGATGAGCTTCAGGGGAACACGGATATTCACTTTCTCTCCCTCACTTCCTGAGCCGGGCTCGACCTGCACTCTCAAGTATTTGAAAGGCAATTTCACTCCCGCAACAGATTCCTCATCGCTCCTCTTCTCGCTGGCCTCATCGGTGGCGATGGCTGCAAGCAATTTTTCAGCCTCATCGACGCTGATCTTTCCCTCGGCCAGCATGTCTAAAATTTTTCTTCGTTCTTCTTTCATCCTTTTCCTCCATCAAACGGCAATCAATTGAATTTTTTTGTCCCCGTCCTCGATGTGGATCCTGAGCCCGGACATCGCCCAAAGAACCGCACAAATCATGGGGAAGGTATAAAGAAAGGTCCTTCCATAGCCGCGGATCCAGGCCAAAAGGCCGATCACAAGAAGGATCGGCGACACAAGTATGAGTAACGCAAGCAGAAGGATCCATACCAGAAACAGGGGAAGCCAAAGATTCACACTTTTTTTACCCTTTTCTTTAATGTGGATTTTCATAAACATGGGAATCATTGGTCTCCTCTCAGTTTTTTGACCGCTTCATCGACGCTCAGTTCGCCCTTCTCCAGCCGTTCGAGGACCTCGCCCTTCGCAAGCGGCGGGTTGATGTCCACAAACTCCAGCTGCTGCGAAATCCGGTTCAGGCGGTTCTTCACGGTGGGGTAGCTAACGCCGAAGAGCTCTTCCATGTCCTTGATGGACCCATGGCTTCGGACGAAAGCCGTAATGAATATTTGATCCTCGAGAGTTAAGCGGGCGAGAGGCGGGAGCTCGAAACTTCCTTCAAGGGCGATGTCGCTCTCCAAAAGCCTCACCCGTTCGACAATCAGCGGGCCGCCGCGGCTGATTTTCGTCAATTCCTGCCAGTCTTTAGCCATTTGTTCCTTCTTTAATTAATTTTCTTTAATAATATAAGCCAAAAAATTAAAAATGTCAAGTAAAAAATTAAAATATTTAATAATTAGGGTCATAAAAATTAATAAAATTCAGTTCTCTCGTTGCCTTTTTCCCTATTGGGCCTCTAGGAGCCGAAAACTAACTCGATTTTATTCGCAAAAAATTTTTAGGAAAGGCAACCCTAGACCCCCCTGTTTCATCTATACATGTGAGGGATAAAGATGGATTATCCAACAACGATCCGAACGCGAAACCTCCGAAGCATTGAAGAGGCCGTCTGTGTTACAATAGGCGCAAACAGGACGGGTGGATTTATGAGCGAAGATCGAAACCCAAATAACACGGGATCCGCCCCCTCTGCGCGTGAAGCACAGCTCGTCGAATGGCTCGAACGTAGCCGCACTGGAGACGCAGAGGCCATGGGTGCCATATACGATCACTTCAAGACATCCCTCTACGGTTTGGCCTTCAGGTATACACGGAACCACACAGTGGCCGAAGACCTTCTTCAGGATATTTTTGTGAAGGTTTTTTCCAATCTTCATACCCTCGATAACGATCAAACCTTTGTGGGGTGGCTCTACCGGATAGCGGTGAACACTTGCTTGAGCTATCTGCGGACTCATAAAAGAGTCTATCGAAGGGCAGTCCCCTTCGAAGATGTGGAAGGGTCCATCACCCACAAAGATTCTCACAGGCCCGAGGATATGATGAATAAAACTCTGGATGAGGCCATTCAAGGCCTTTCACCCCGCTTGAAATCGGTGTTCATGCTCCACGACGTCCAGGGATTCAAACACCAGGAGGTCGCCCAAATCATGGATTGTTCTGTGGGAACGTCGAAATCCCAGCTTTTCAAGGCCCGGATGAAAATCAGGAAATACCTAAAAAAGAAACAGATATTATAAGGAGAAGGAGAGATCCGATGAAATGCTTAACAGCAAAAAAATGGATCAGCGAATACATAGACGGCGAGCTTGACGCCGCAAAAAAGACCAAGCTTGACGCGCATTGCGCCCAGTGCGCCAGTTGCCAAAAACTTCGGGAGGATTTTCGGACCATCTCCACAGGCACAAAGGAATTGGATTCATACTCCCCTCCCGATAGCAGCTGGGGAAAGATCCGGGAAAGGATGGCTTCCGGAGAGCAGGAAGTCCTCACACTCCCACCCAACAAAAATACCTGGTTCGCCTTTCCGAGACTCAGCTATGTGCTCAGCGCTGTCCTTCTCGTCGCCTTCCTCAGCCTCGTCATCATCTATGGTCCGAGATATTGGTCGGGGCAAGCGACTATTCCCGAGCTGGAGAACACGAATTACACGCTGTCCAAGCTCCGGGAAGCCGAACACCACTACCAGATGGCTATCAAAGCCCTGAGTGAAGCGGCCATGGCCCAAAAGGAGCAGCTCGACCCACAAGTGGCTGAAGTCTTCCGCACCAACCTCGAACTCATCGATCGGTCGATCGATGCTTGCAGACAGGCGGTGCTCAACAATCCCTCAGACATCGAGTCGAGGAAATTTTTGTTGGCAGCCTATAAAGAGAAAACGGATCTGCTCAACGACATCATGGCTGTTAAGGATACTCCATTCCCTGCGAGGGATACGGAGGACACAATATAAGGAGAGACAAGGAGGTACGATATGCGATTAAAAAAATCAATCTCAACACTGACGGTTTTGGTTTTCTTTGCACTCATCTTGGGTTTGAGCCCGGCATCCTCGATCGCAAAGGAGAAGTACGAGGAGAAATTCGAAAAGACAGTCGCCATCGCCATGGATGGCAAGGTCTATCTCAAGAACATAGCGGGAGACATCGACGTCAAGACCTGGGATAGGGGCGAGGTCAAGATCGATGCGCTCAAAATCTCCAAACACTCATCCATGGACAAGGCGAAGGAGTACGCCGGATTGGTCAAGATAGAGATCACCGAAGATGGAAACACCCTGAAAATAGAGACCAAATATCCCAAGAACGGCCCTAAAAAAATGAGTGTATCCGTCAATTTCAACCTGACGATTCCGAGCAGAGCCACCGCAGACATCAACTCCGTGAGCGGGGATCTGACACTCGCCAATATCGGCGGCGCAGCCAAGGCAGAGACCGTAAGCGGCGATGTCACCCTGGAAAAGATCGCAGGAAATCTGAACGGAAAGACGGTAAGCGGAAATGTGTCTGTTATGGGTGCGGCCAAAGGGGCCTACTGCAAATCCGTCAGCGGAAGCGTCATGGTGGATGATGTCGTCGGCGATGCGGAGCTCCACACTGTGTCCGGAACGATCAAAGCCGGATCGGTCAAGGGCTCCATCACAGCCGAAAACACGAGCGGCGACGTCAAGCTCATCGATGTGACAGACGCGAAAACGATCAAGGCCAAAACACTGAGCGGCGATGTCGACTACGTGGGTGTGATCTACTCGGATGGGGGATACTATTTCAAATCCCACAGCGGGGATGTCATCCTTTCGATCCCCTCGGATGCGGCCTTCGACCTTGAGGCGAAAACCTTCAGCGGTTCGATCGATTCCGATTTCGAGATCACTCTGGTTGGCAAAATCAGCAAAAAACAGCTCAAGGGATCTGTGAACGGCGGAGGGGCCACGCTCGAAGTCAAAACTTTCAGCGGCGACGTCCATCTCAAGAAAAAATAATCTTTAGCTCCTTTTAAAATCGCGGAGGGGGACCTTGTGTCCCTCTCCTTTTTTTTGTTTCTTGGAGATATCCCCTGTTAAATTGAGGCAAGTTTCAATAGCTTGGCGAACAGAATTTACGGTTGTTATCTACCGCTTTTTATAGGCCTTTTTTCTCCCCAACTTGATCTCGGCGCTGAATTCGCTTTCGATCGCATTCTTGTTTTGTTCATGGGCCTCTGTTCGTGTTTGAATAACTAGGAAGTAAATAGCATTGGGATCCGGCAGGACGAAGTCTATTTGAGATACCGTCTTATCCAGGGTTCTCCCGTACGGAATGTACGGTCCTCCTGGCTTTGTGCTATAAAGAATACGGTAGCCTCCTGGATCTTTAGAATAGGGGATCGGCATCCACGATACCCTTGCCGAGTTTCCTATAAGTCTGTCAAAGGAAACTCCTGTCGGTGCAATTGTTTGGGTCTCTTCCCAATCGGGGTCCACACTGTTTATAAATGTCCGTAGCGAATTATCGTCCGTGTAAAATGCGTTGTAGCCGAAATCGGCATCCACAAGATATGATAGATTTGACAGGCTTGCAGGGATCATACCCGAAAGTTGATTTCCATTTAGATGAAGCTCTTTCACCATGGATAATTCGCCGAGGATTGAAGGTATGTTTCCCGTGAGTTTATTTTCATTGAGGCCTAAATATTTCAGACGTGTAAGATTGGCTAGTTCAAGAGGAATTTCTCCATAGAAATCATTATTCCCGAGATCGAGATGATAAAGATTAGGGTAATCCCCTAACCACGAATGTATCGATCCAATGAGTTGGTTTTGCGATAAGTCGAGGTAATATATATCCTTGAGTTGAGCAAAGGTTGATGGAATTGAGCCTGAGAGATCGTTTTCGCTCAGGTCAAGCAGCAAAAGGGTTTGAATATTTCCAAGTTCAGGTGGGATAGCGCCAGTAAAATCATTATCAGCAAGATCAAGCTGTTCAAGCCTGACGATCGTACTCAATTCAGGAGGAATCTGGTCTGAGAACTGATTTCCAGATAGATCAATATCTCTAAGAGTGGAAATATTGCCAATCTCTCTTGGGATTTTACCTGTGAGTTTATTATCTTTGAGGGAAAGTACGTTTAGTTTTGGCAATGTGAAGATTTCCAGCGGTATTTGTCCTGTGAGTTCATTGTTGTCAAGAGCAAGAACGACAAGACTTGTGAGGTAAGAAAGCTCCGAAGGTATTTGTTTTGTGAGCTCATTGGATGAAAGGGAAAGGTGACCAAGATTAGATAGATTCGCGAATTCAGATGGGATAGCGCCTTCTAGCTTGTTATGAACAAGATTGAGTCTGTAGAGATTATAAAGATTACTTAACTCGGGAGGGATAGCACCCTCAAGAGAATTGTGCGCGAGCTGAAAATGCTTGAGCTTAGATAGATTCCCAATTTCATGAGGGATTTCCCCTGATAATTGATTGAATGAAAGGTTGAGCGAATCAAGTTGTGCAAGCTTACCAAGCTCTGGAGGAATAGCTCCTGAAAGTTGATTTTCTTCAAGTAAAAGATACTGGAGAGAAGAAAGATTGCCAAGCTCTGGGGGGATAGAGCCTGAAAGATTATTGTCGCCAAGACTCAACCATTCTAGCTCAGTTAAATTGCCCAATTCTGAGGGTATGCTCCCTTCAAGCATGAGAGAATATAAGCTGAGTTCTTTAAGACGGTATAAGTTTCCTATTTCCGGGGGAATAGTCCCCTGCAGCTCACCAAGTCCGAGGACGAGTTTTTCGAGATTGGACAAGTTTCCCAATTCACCGGGTAATGTTCCACTTTTGATATAGCTCCAAGCTAACTCAATTTTTATGACTGTCGTATTTCTGTCATCGCATGTTATCCCATACCACGTATTCTCTGTTCCCGGCATGGCAAAGCCGTCTTCAGCCAAAGGAGGATCTTTCCATCCGATGTTTTTATTCCAAGAATCCCCATTCGTGCTGTTGTAAAGTGCAATCAGTGCCTCCCGCTCTATGGAAGGGATGTTACTGTGAAGAAATCCGGAAAACAAAATAGGCAGCGACAAAAAGAAGGCAAATATTCCCAGTTTTCTTATCTTCACTAATCCCCCATTTTATCTGTCTTCTTGAAGTAATTCTTATGAATTCAAAAGAATGCCTACACAATTCGGATGTTTCGTTCCTTGCAGTTTAGCATAAAGATTCTTGCATATCAAAGAAGAGGAGCCTTTGACATTTATGGGCGTTCGGTGATAATTTTTTGTAGTGAATGAAGGGAGATATTGCTATGAAAAAAGCACGATCGGCTTCTGTAGTGTGTTTGATCCTTTTAGCGGGTGCGCTTGTGTTTGTTGCCTGTTGTCAAAAGGTATCCGAGACGGAAAATCCCATCCGGATCGGCGTGGCCCGTTTTTCCCATGAGACCTGCACTTTTTGTCCCAAGCCCACGACCATCGAAGACTGGGAGTATTATGGGCCTCCGACGAGAGATCTCTTAGGGGCGGACTCGGGATACATCGGGGGATTCAAAACCATGTGCGAGGAGTTCGGCGGGGTGGAACTGGTGGGTATTCTCTCTCCAAGGGGAGCACGCGGAGGATCCTCCGGAAGCTGGATCACGCAAGAGGCCTTCGACAAGTACTCCTACGGCATCGCCGACGACCTCGAGGCCCAGGGCCCGTTCGAAGGCGTCTTCCTCTCTCTCCATGGAGCGATGGCTGTGACAGGGATCCCCAAGCCGGAGGCAGAGATCGTGCGGCGGGTCCGTGCGGCTGTCGGCGACATCCCGATCTTCGTCACCCTCGACCTTCATGCCAATGAAGACCGCGAGCTTTCGGACGCGGCGGATGCCGTTTTTATCATTAAAAGATATCCTCACTATGACACGACTCTCCAGGGGGAAAGGGCCGCCCGGGTCATGATCAAAACGATCCGCGGGCAGTACAAGCCCACGATGGCTACACGGAAACCCGGTGTCATCACTCCCAGCGTGTTCCAGGGGACAGGGGTCGCTCCCGCCATGGAGATCATGGAGAGGGCCAGGCGATGGGAGAATCAGAGGAAAGACGCCTATGTGTCTGTCGCCTTCGGGTTCGCCTACGCGGATGTCCCCGATGTGGGCGCCACGGTCATGGTCGTGACAAACGACGATCAACAAATGGCGGATCGGATCGCCGACGACATGTCGGACTATATCTGGAGACGCCGGCATGAATTTGCGGGGAAAAAACTTCCCAAGACCGAGGAAGGAGTCGCCCTTGCCATCAAGGCGGCAAAGGAGGGGAAAACACCGGTCGTCATCGCAGACCACAGCGACCGGACGGGAGGATCGACCCATATCCTAGAAGAGTTGATAAAACAGGGTGCAGAGAATTTTTGTATCGCCACCCTGAGGGATGAGCGCGCCCTGGAAAAGATCGGGGCGGAGTTCAAACAGGGTGATTCTGTTGATATCGAATTGGGGGGGTATTCGGACGAATTCGCAGGGAATCCCGTACGCATCGAAGGAACGATCGAATACCTTGGGGAGCGCCGGAACGAAACAGTGGCCGTCCTCAACTTCGGTGCGAGCAATCGCGTGATCCTGACGCCGCATCTCACGCAGGTCACCACACCCGCCATATTCAATCCTCTCGGAATCCCTGTCGAGGAGCTCGATATCATCGTGCTCAAGTCGCGCGTTCATTTCCGGAGGGGATTCCATGAGACGGGACTGGCCGGTGCCATATTCGAAGTGGATGCCCCGGGGCTTGGCCCTGCAGACCTCACCGTGCTTCCCTATAAAAATATCCCCAAAGACATCTATCCGGTGTACACGAAAGAGTAACTTCGTGATGGAGGCTTCGTTCGAGGAGCGGGTCTACAACCGCAAAGGATGGTCAATATTGAGAGGACCATACTTTAAATATACACACCTCCGTCAGGGAAGGACTGAAAAGATCGGAGAGGGAAAGTTCTGCGTGTATGCTTTTGGATAAATCGGGAATACATGGATTTGACTTTGTGCATCGAATTTCGAAATAATAGGGTTGTTTTTGTTTCTTGAGGATGTGAAAAAAGGGGAATCGATTTTGAGATGCAAAGGTCCTTTTACTCTTTTTAAATGGATTCCAATCGGCATCTTTGCGTTGCTAATCGCATTTCATTCAACTCCTGATTCCCTCGGTTTTGTTTATGATTCGACAGAAAAGACTCAGAAGGTAGTTGCGGGTGATAAATATGAGGCTTCGGGTATCCATCAATGGTTTCTAGGCAGGGATTACAGAGACCTATGGACGATGCCCGTCGAGGTCGAAGTGCTCGATCTACAGAAATTTGCCGGGGGGCTCGAACCCCAATTTCGTTTCGGTCGAAAGCAGACATTGGGGCTCGCTATGAAGGGAGCCGATGGGCGCAACTATTCTTTCCGCGGCCTCGATAAGGATCCCACAACCCTGCTGCCCCCAAGCTTCGCCGAAACCCTTGCCGCTCGAATCTTACAAGACCAGACCGTCGCTTCTCATCCTGCGGGTTCTGTTATCGTTCCCGTACTCGCCGAGGCTGTCGAAATCTTCCATACAGAGCCACGATTGGTAGTGATGCCTGATAGTCCGGGTTTGAAGGAATTCCGGGATGACTTTGCAGGAGTCCTGGGAACCATTGCGGAATATCCCACCGGAGCTTCCGATTCTCATCCCGGCACCTTCGGCGCCACAGAGATCATCAACAGCGCAGAAATGTGGAACAGAATACTGGCAAATCCTGAAACACATGTGGATTCCGAAGCCTTCTTGAGAGCACGCCTCCTGGATATCTTTATCGGAGATTGGGATCGCCATACCAATCAGTGGCGTTGGGCAAAGATCCCGGAGAATCTTCTCTGGCAGCCCATCCCTGAAGACCGCGACCAGGCTTTTTCGCAATACGAGGGAATCGTGCTTTCGTGGGTTCGTCTGCGCCATCCCGAGCTTCTCAAATTCAGATCCTCTTATCCAGGTCTGGAAGGTATGGTTTTGGTCGGTGCTGAAGTGGATCGTAAACTGCTCACCGACCTCGACCGGTCGACCTGGATGGATGTGAGCGCGCGTGTCCAAGACCGCCTAACGGATGCGGTTATCGATGAGGCCGTCCTTCGCATGCCCCAAGAGTATTACGAACTCAATGGTGAAGAACTGGCCAGTCAGCTCAAAAAACGGAGAGACAAACTTCTGGATATCGCCGGTGACTACTATGAGTTACTTGTAACCGAGGTCGATATCCACTGCACGGATCAGCCTGATTTTGTCAAGATAAAATGTGCTCTCAATGGGGATCTCGAAGTCACCGTCTATCCGGATGATCGGGGAGAAACTGTTGAAGAGTTCTACTACAAACGCAACTTCCTTAGAGATGAAACCAACGAAGTCCGTATCTATTTGCACGGGGGCAATGACCGGGTCGTTTCTGAAGGGGCGGCGAGAAAAAGCATCTTGGTGCGGGTTATCGGAGAGGAGGGCTCCAATGTCGTCGATGATTCCCGAGGCGGAAAGATCCATTTTTACGGGAGCCCGGCGAGTGACCGTCTGATCAAAGGCGTCGGTTCGGAATTCGAATCCCGGCCGCACAAACGGCCGGATCTGGACACGGAGAATCCGCTGCGCGAACACCGCGATTGGGGACACCGAACGGCATTTCGGCTCTGGCCGGGTTTCAGCACGGATATAGGCCTGTTCATCGGGGGAGGCATACTGACCACACGTTATGGATTCAGAAAATATCCTCACGCCTCGAGTCACTTGATTCGTGCTGGGTATGCCACAGCTGCGCGGACCGGGCGATTGGATTACGAAGGGAATTTTCCTCGCGAGAGTTCGCCCTTGTATGGAACGCTTTCTGCCAAGGTGTCGGGGATCGAGATCCTGCATTTTTATGGCGTGGGAAATGAGACCACAGCTGAGGAGCCTGAGGACTTCTACAAGATCAGACAGGCCATGATATCCTTTTTTCCTGCGGCCCGTTACAAATTTTCGCCCGAATTTGAAGCCTACGTGGGCCCCGAGATTAAGTTCAGTTTTCTCAGAGACGATCCCAATACTCTGCTAGGCCAGCTCAATCCCTATGGGAGCGGCGATTTCGGGCAGTTCGGATTACGTATCGGACTCGAGTATGATTCCCGCGATCCCGGCCGTGCCACTGCCCCCGGTTTTCGTCTCAGGGCAGAAGGTTTTCTCTACCCACACGCCTGGGATGTCCGAAGAGTTTTCGGGGGTGTCGAAGGAGAGGCGGCCGCTTATCTGTCGGTAGCCAGTCGCATAAATTTTGCCCTTCGTGCGGGAGGGAAAACAATCTCTGGGACTTATCCCTACCACGAGGCGGCCTATATAGGCGGAGCGTCGACGATCCGCGGCTATCCGAGGGACCGTTTTGCGGGGGATGCCTCTCTTTATGGCAATGCAGAGTTAAGGCTTAAACTTGGGAAGGCTGTCCTTATTCTGCCGGGGGAATACGGTGTTTTCGGCCTGGCAGATGCAGGACGGGTCTTTGTCAAAGGAAAATCATCCGATAAGTGGCACCCTGCTTATGGAGGCGGCCTCTTTTTTTCCATCCTCGACCTTTCGACGGTTTTTTCGATAACTGTCGCCACCTGTGAGGAGCGGACGTCTGTCTACTTCATGGCAGGTTTTTGGTTTTAGCGCTTAGAAAGGTACGGACCATCGATGTCAAAGCCAAGGAGCGTTGACGTTTTCGCCTAGGATTGAGATGAATGTTCCAGACTGAGCTGATTCTATTTCTCCAATCCTTCGAAACGGATATTCTCAACCATTTTTTCCTCTTTTGGAGCGAGGTGGGGTTCAGCCGCTGGATCTGGTTTTTTATGCTCGTTTTCCTCTTCGGGGTCAGTTTCCGCTACGGCTTCATTCTGATGCAGGCCATGCTGTGGAATGGGCTGACTTCCCTCTGGTTCAAAAACATATTCGCCCTGCCCCGTCCGGCGCATGTGGACCTCAATGTCAAGCTCATCGGCGAGAATGTCCCGAACTTGACTCCCTTCGAAAGCCGGGGAGCCGGAAATTTTTTTAACGGGCTGCCTCGAGATGTGGTTACTTCTTTGAGGGCGGCTCCGCCGGGGTCGTGGGGCCTTCCATCCGGCCACACCAGTAACGCCACCGTCATGGGAGGACTGTTTTTTGCAATTTATAGGAAGCTGTGGATAAAGCTGTTGGCTGTGGCCGTCGTGGTGTTCGTGCCCCTTTCCAGGATGTATCTCGGGCGTCATTTCCTGGCCGATGTTTTAGCGGGTTATGTGATCGGCTTCGCATTTGTCCTTCTGTTCTATAAAGGAGTCATCAAAAACGTTTGGCTTTTTTCCTTTCTTTCCCGGAGGCCGCAACATCTTCGGTGGGATTCTAAGATTATTCTTTTATTGTTTTATATGGGCGTGTTGCCCCTCGTGCTTCTTTTCCTGCCTAAAATAAATATCGAGCTGGTCGCTGCGCTTCTCGGATTGAATATCGGATTTTTGCTGGTCTGGAACAGGGGCATTCCTGAGGATATGGGAGCGATCGGGCAGAGGATCGCGCGGGTTTTTCTTGCGATCGGTGTTTACATCCTGTCCGACCGGACCCTGGATTGGGCGGTACAGCTTTTCTTCGAGCCCCGGCCCGCGGGAGTTGCCTTTGTAAAAAATAGCCTGACCGTACTGCTCTGCGTTTGGGGCTCGACCGAACTTGCCTTCAAACTCCGCCTTTTCCAGAGACGATCGATCTGAATTGTGCCATTGTTCTCGAAACGGGGCCGACCCGATCCATTCGAGCACCAAGCTAAAGCGATACCCCAAAGATCGGGAGTTTTTATGGAGGAATTACTGCTGCCGGAAGATCGTGATCTTCCCCAGATTCTGTGAAAGGCCCTGACCTAAGGTTATCTTTTTTTCTATGGGAAAAAAGCTGTTCCTGACGATGTAGAGCTTGATGTCCTGCCCCTTGGGAACGCTGAGTATAAAAAATCCCTCTTCATCGCTCTGAGTGTGGCTGTAGAAGAATTCTCCTTTAAGGCTCGCAATCGTATCTGCCGAAAGCTGATCCTCTGACAATTGGGCAGCGACCATGGTTTTGACTTCTTCGAGAGGCATCTGGAATTGGGCGGAGATCTGCTCCTCGGAAAGCCCTGCCATGTGCATCCTCTGGACCGTATAGATCATATCGACCACTTCCAGTTCGAGGTGCAGTTTTTCGATCTGCTCAAGAGTTCTATCCGTGCGGGCCAAGATGATATCCGCAAAGATTCCCGTCTGGGAGTGGGAGGATATGACCCGGCCCGTCACATAGATGTTGTTGCGGGTGTCATCGGTGTTGTAATCGCTTGCAAACCATGGGAGGGGGATTTCCGGCGTTTGGAAATCGAGTTTATGTTTCGCAACCGTCAGGACTTTTGCTGCCCATGTGATAGGATGGATATATCCGAGATCCGACCCGGCCAGGGTGGGCAGTGTGACAGCCGTCGGAACTCCCACTAAAGCGGATTTGTTCATGGCAGCGCCTCCACTGTTTCCAGGGGCCATGGCCGCATCGGTCTTGATGAATCCGTCGAGCCCGGGGAATCGTTGATCCCTATAATAGCCCAAAAATTTTCCTTCCGTGATGGTGATCGTGTCTCCGCCTTTAGAGGGATATCCGTAGATCGTGAGCGTTTCTTTCAAGCGCATGCCGAAGGGATTTCCCAAGGGGACATAGGAAAATGTTTTTCCTGCGACCGGATTTCCGTCCTTATCCTTCACGATCCTGAGGAGCGCTGTGTCGTGGTTTTCATCCAGGCTGACCGGTTCTGCCAGATATTGAAACGTCGGGACTTTTAAAGGATCGTTGTCCTTTAGCATGTAGACGAGCATTTCCCGGCTTGCTTGCTGGGCTGAAAAGAGGGTTTGGGTCTCTTTATCGAATTGGATGTCGTTTTCCATCTGGTAGACATGATTGTTCGTCAGGATCAATCCGTCGCCGCTGATGATGGTTCCGGAACCCACAGGCATCTGGACCACTTCTTCACGGACGAGCTGGCCTGTGTTCAGGATCCGATTTTGCGTCGGGTCGAGGGTGGGGTTCCTGAACACGGAAACTCTCACAAGATGTCCCAGCCGGACATAGGGCGTGACATCGGGCGGGATCTCGTCTGCCTTCGATGGAAGGAATACAGAGAGGGAGAGGATGCAATTGAGAAGCACAAAAAGCTTTTTGGGGGGCATTATCCTTCTCCCTGTGTCTTCCACTCGCAATTCTTCAGAATTTTGTTGTAAACGGCAAGGCCTGCCTCGAATTGGGTGGATTTTGCTTTGTATGTGAAGGAAAAAACGGTCCTTTCAGTGATGATGATATCCGTATACACTTTTATGAAGTTCGGGAAGAGCATTTCTTTGACCCGGTTTTTATCCAAGTAGCTGTAAGCGACCCGATAGGCTTTTTTGCCGCTGATTATGATGTTTTCGACCAAAAAGCTCGTGGGAGTGACTGCCTCCACATAGTGCAGAGGGTCCGGGTCTTTTCCGCTGAGGTCATTGGGATGGGCTTTGATGACCAGGGAAAACGAAGGATTGGAGTTTTCGGCGGTGAGGAGGATTTTTCCAGAATATCTCGAGACTGCGGGGCGATGGGAAAACCCTGCCAGCAGTGTTGCCGATAGAGTGTGGGGATAACGGAAAGACAAGCCGTAATCCGGGTTTTCGAAGGTTTTTCCAAGCAATCCTTGGTGGGCGACGACAGCGGCAATCCCGAAAAGACCCACCATGTAAACGGTAGTGAGGAAGTTGTATTTCGGTGCGGGCATATCCGTGTCCGGTGCGACCTTTTCGCTGATTCTCCGTATCTTCCGGTAGCAAAAAGCCAGAATGATCAATGAATAGATGAATACCGAGATAAAACAGAGCCAGAAAGCATGGCTGATGCCCGAGAGAAAAAAGAGTTCGCTGACCATATGATAAATCCCTAAAAGAAGAATACCCACGCTCATCGCCGACAGCGAGGATACCACGATGTTTGTCCTCTGGAATTTGGCTCTGCCGATCATGTAGCCCATGAGGGACCCGACCGACGAGTAGATCAGTACGTTGACCGTAGCCGTGAAGGCGATGACATACAGGGTGAAAGAGGGATTTTCCGACAGATAGTGGAAGGTGTTCACAAAGGCAAGGCCCGTTCCGACAATAGCCCCGTAGACCATACCGTCTACGGGTTCATCGAACTCTTTGAGGGGCATAAAACCGTAACGGAGTACTATGTAGAGAAGAATACATGCCATGGCGGCTTTGATGAAGAAGGAACCGAGGACGAATAGAGGCAAGGAGGCATAGATCCATTCTGGGATACGGAATAAGACCGTATTGAGTGGGATCACCCCCAGGCTTGCCGCTGCCATGCCTGCGATGAATGAGGCCACGATGTTAGGAAGCGGCTCGGGTGCGTATCGGTCCTGAAAATAGAAGAAAAGGGCCCAGATGATACTCGGCACGAATGCGAGTGCGGCGAGAATCAGGAATCGTGATGTCGGCCCGCCTCCCAGATGGGATGTTCGTCCCACGGCATACATGGCCGCAAGGAAGCCGACCTGGAAGATGCTGTTGAAAAAACCTGTGCGGAGAGTTCGTTTGGCTTTCATGGAAATGCGTTTTTCCTCACCCAGCATAAGCTAGCACAATCCGGAGCCCTTTTCAATTTGTGTTCGTTATCGGTGGCGATCCCCTGAACCGTTTGAGCATGAATTCGTTGCGCGTGGACAATCGCCTGATTGCTTTGTGGAGAAATCCATGCTGTTACCGTTCAACTTCATTAAGATTCGTTGAGACACACATCTAGTGTATGAATTGAGGCAGATAAAAAAGTTGGTTGAAGCGATTCGTTATTTGGGAGCATTACCGGTGCTCTATGCACCTAGCGTAAGCGTGACAAATACTAGAATGTGATTCCCGGCTCGGACTTTGGTGAAAGGATTTTCGATTGCGAACAGAGTGCTTCATAAGTTAAACTTATAAGGGGCGAATGGGACCCTTAAGCACCCGGTACAGGCTTCCAGTCGTCAATATGACTGCAATAATAATGAAATACCGAAATTATGTCCTTAAACTTTTTATCGCTGTTATGGTAATTTTGCCTGTATTTGGGGAAAAGCTCGATACAGAAGTGGATGGAGAATTCGTTCCATTGGAACGGGATGAGATTGGAAAAGACACTTGTATTGAAACCGAA
>JASFEP010000036.1:0-17598 GCA_050124775.1 Candidatus Aminicenantota bacterium | reverse complement strand
GTCCGCTTTCCGGGCCAAACGCTGTCCCCTTCGGATTCCTGCTTGTTCGATTTGGCTGGCCGGTTGCCCCCATCCTGCCATGTCGACCAGAGAGAAGATGGAATCCCGGATCTTGATCTGTTCACTGAGGTAATCCCGTGTTGTTCCCGGATAAGGGGTTACGATGGCGCGGTCTCTATCGAGAAGGGCGTTGAACAGCGTCGATTTCCCGACGTTGGTACGGCCTGTGATCGCGAGGATCATCCCTTCGGAAAGAGTTTTTCCAAAATCGTAGCTCTTGGCTAGTGTATCGACATAGGATATGGTTTTAGCCAACGTTTTTTGAATATGCGACGGGCTAATTTTTAAGCCCTCGTCGGGAAATTCGATAGAGGATTCTATCTGGGACAGAAGATGAATGAGTGTTTTTCTCAAAGCTCGGATCTTCTTCGAAAGATCCCCCTCCATTTGTCGGAAAGAGATTTTGGCTTGAGCGAGGGATGGGGCCATGATGAGGTCGTTGATCGCTTCGGCTTGGATGATGTCGACACGTCCATGAAGATAGGCGCGAAGGGTGAATTCACCGGGATGGGCATGTCGCGCCCCCGCTTTGATGCCGAGTCGGACAGTCTCCTCCAGAATCACCGGACTGCCGTGGCAGCTGATCTCTACGACATCCTCTCGGGTGTATGTGTGCGGTTTCGGGAAATAGGTGATGAGTGCCGTGTCGAAACGTTCGTTCTGCTGTGCGTTAACGAGATATCCCAACAAGGGCTGTCGGGGATGGATTTCGGCCGACTGTTTTTTTGGCGTGAAGATCTTTTTGGCGAAGGTCAGGGCTCGATCCCCGCTCAACCGAACGATCCCCAAACCGCCGTAACCCGGAGGGGTGGATACCGCAATGATCGTATCTTCGAACATAACCTGTATATGATAACCCTTAAATAAAAACCTGTAAACGGGGTTTCTCTGTAAAGCCGGACCTTCGAAAGCTTGAAGAGGACTTCAGCCCACACACTCAAGAGACCTGGCCGCGATCATTGGTTGCGATCCTGGGAGGAATTCAATCTTTGATTGGGAGAATTTTCATGCGCTTCAAGAAGCCGTCTCCGATGCTCTCGCTCGTGATCCCCTGGATCTGATTCACCGTCACATGGACGATGCGTCTCTCATAGGGATTCATGAAGTCCAGGATCTCCCTTTCTCCGGATTCCTGGACCCGATGGGCAACATTTTGGGCGTGATCCCTCAACTCCTGTTCTTTTTTCTGGCGGAAAAAATCGCAATCTGTCTGGACTTTCCTCGGTGATACCTTGTTGAGGAGATGCTGGAATGCGAGGAGAAGAGCTCCATCTTTGCGGAGAAGGAGATGCCTGTCCGGCCCCTCGAAGATGATGGTGAGTAGCTCTCTTTTTTTCTTGGTGTGGTATTTGATGTTCAAGGGGAGTTTTTCCAACATTTGATCCAAAAACTCGGTCGCGGCGTTATCGGCCTGTGGCCTTTTGGGCCAGGCACGGATCACGATCTCCTTGCTCTTGATCCCGAAAAGTTTTGTCTTTTCGGCGACGATCTCGTAGTTGATCTGATCCCGTGTCAGTTTCATCTCATGTTCCGCGAGACTGATAACATCTTCGAGATTTCTGCCTTTGAACTCTCGTTCTTGAGGGTCGGTATCGTTTATGCGGTCATTTTTTTCGTTTTTTTCCATGGGATTCTCTCTTTTTCTTCTTCATGATCCGGTTCATGATGTATTGTTGACCGATCTGGAGAATGTTGTTCGTCAACCAGTAGAGCACAAGCCCGCTCTGGAAATTCATGAAAAATATGGTCATGATGACCGGCATGATGAGCATCATCCGCTGCTGGGTGGGATCAGCGGAGGTCGGCGTCATCTTTTGGCTGATATATTGAGTGATCCCCATTAAGATGGGAGTCACATAGTAGGGATCTTTGACGGAGAGGTCGTTGATCCATAAAATAAAGGGACTGTGCCGGAATTCGATGGAGACGACCAATAAGCGGAAAAAACCCCAGAAGATGGGCAGCTGGATGAGCATGGGAAGACATCCCCCCGCAGGGTTGACCCCATGTTCCTTGTAGAGCGCCATGGTCTCTTCGTTCATTTTCCTCCGCTGAGCGATATCCTGTTTGGCTTTTTTGTACTTGGCTTTCAATGCTTTGATCTTGGGCTGCAACTCCTGCATCTTGGCCATAGACTTCGTGCTGCTGTAAGTAAGCGGGAAGAATATGATCTTGATGATGATTGTGAGGATGATGATGCTGAATCCCCAGTTAGGCACAGCGTTGTGAATGGTTTTGATGGCTTGATAGAGAATTTCGGCGATCATTCCAAAGAAGCCATATTTGATAATTTTGGATGAATTGTGTCCGAAGGCCTTCAGAGCATCATGCTGCTTCGGACCGAGGTAGACGTCTTGGATGTTGTTCACTGACAGGAAGAAATAGGATCTTTCCCCGATATCCTCCTTGAGAAACATCACTCGAGATTGCTGGGGAGAAGTGACACAGAGTGCCGTGAAGTACTGATCCTCGTACCCGGCCCATTTGATAAAATATTCTTTAGGGAACACACTTTGTTCCGGCTTATACTTCCGCGCATCGAGATGATCGAACTTGTCTCCGTAGTGGACGGCAATTCCGCTCGATCCTCCAAAGCGTTTCTTTTGCTCTTCCGGCGATGGATTGCCCAGGCCTGGGCCCCAGAGCACATCCGTTTCGATCTTTTGGCCGTTTTTCCAGACGTTGATCTGGGTGTTGAAACCGTATGAACCGCCCTCGAAGGTCAAGATCTTTTCGACTCGAAGGCCCTCGTTGTCGGCATACTCAAACCTCAGTGTTTCCGATTGCCCTTCGGTCAGTTCTATCCTGCGAGAGGAGATGTTGTAGAGCGCGGTGTTGATCTTGCGGTCAAAATCTGGGTCGTTCGATCTCAATACAAAGGGATAAATTCCGATCTCCTCTGCGCGAGCCGATACGAGTTCCAGATCTTCACCTTCGTTATTTTCGTATCGTTTCAAGCGCCAGCTTTTCAGCACAGCGCCTTTGTTGCTCCAAACTCCACGATACAGGGGCGTATCGACGAAGATCTGTTCTTCCCGCTCGCCAGAGACGGGTTGGAATTCCACAGGCTCTTGAGGCTCTGTGCGGTCCTCGGGGACCTGGGCTGGCTCCGATTCTGTTAGAGGCTGTAAATTAGGTTTGTCCTCAGCTCTTGTGACCTCTTGGGGTATTGATTCGGGGATTGGCTCGGGAGGCGGTTGCTTTGGAACGAATAGCGCCTGGTAGAGGAAGAGCACCACAAATGAAAGGACGATAGCGATTAAGAGTCTTTTTTCCATTCCGATATCCTTCAGGGAACAGGATCGACTCCTCCAGGATGAAGAGGATGACATTTAAGCAGTCTTTTCGTTCCCAGATACAGGCCCTTGAGAAGCCCGTGCTTCATGATGGCCTCGTACGCATAGTCGGAGCATGACGGAAAAAAACGACAGTGTTGGCCGAGTAAAGGCGAGAGGACTTTTTTATAACCGCGGATAAGAGAGAGCACGATGTCTTTCATGATGGTGTACGATCCGAAGCGATCGCCGTCAGGGAACGGAGATACTCCTTTTCAAGGGAGTGCCAAGAAGCGCCTTGGATTTCCTTATTTGCAATGAGAATGATGTCCAGAGGATCACGCAGAATTTCTTTGTTTCGTCTAAAGAGCGTCCTCAAGCGGCGTTTGATCGCATTCCTCTCGACAGCTCCTCCAACTTTTTTGCTCACAACGACAGCCATCCTGGAAAAGTTCAAATCATTGGAGAGGTAGATGAGGTTGAAATATCTGCCTCTATAACGATTGCCTTTTTTATATAGAAATAAAAAATCTTTCTTTGTTCTTATCCTCTCGTGAGGAGATAAAGTTTCGGACATCAACCGGCAAGTCTTTTTCGTCCCTTCTGTCTTCTGCTCTTGATGATCCGCTGACCGCTTTTTGTTCTCATCCGGACCAGAAAGCCATGATTTTTCTTCCGTTTTCTTTTGTTGGGCTGGAATGTTCGTTTCATCCTTCTCTTCTTTATGTGCTTGGTTTGAGTTCCATATGGTAATAAACCTTCTCTTCTCTGTCAAGCATGAATTCTGTGTGCTTATCCCCCCACGATGACTTAATCTTCACGATATGAGCAACATAACCACTACTCCCTTTCGGTCAAGGGCCCTAGTGCAAGCGCTCGGCCATAGTTCGGATTTGTCAGGAGAGGATGTCACCGTAATTATACTCGCGGATATATATATAACTAATATGTCTTAAAAGGATTATTTTTTATAGTATAAATATCCTACGATTGCTGTTAAGTCTACCGGATAGAGATGTCTCAATGTTTTTAGCTTCGGATTGTTCGATGAATGACACCTGTGGATTTGATCGCAATCGCACGATTCTCGCAGAATTCCCTTTATATCTATAGGGTATAAGTTCTGAAAGAAAGATTTTAGAAAGACGTTGCGCTCGTTCAGCATGATTGGTGACACATTGCATTAGAGAATAATGTTAGAATCGGTGTCACCATGAGCATAGGACCCACAAGAGGATATCCTTTAATCATTCCGAAGGCGAGTTGCATCACATCACTTGTGCGACAAGGGACGATATCTAAGGAGGCAGCCAAACGGCTCCGCTGGATGGATCACTACAGGCGTCACCGGAACGCTCGTTTGACTTGTCGTTATTACGGCACCTCTCCTCAAACCTTCAATCGTTGGAAAAACCGGTATGATCCCTATGATCTTCGGTCACTGGAATCGGGTTCTCACAGGCCGCACCAAGGCCTTGATTATCTTACACCAGCTGAATATCAGGACTTCTGGCTTCAATCACAGAGACCTATGCGTCACTAGTCACCTGAACGAGTTCAGACGTTTGACAGGATTTTTATGATTGGTTATAATAACGGGACCAAATGGATGGATACAAGATTGGGGATAGGATTGTCTATCCCAATCAAGGCCTCGGCATCGTAGAAGATATCCAGGTAGAGGATTATTACGGCGAGAAATTTCGCATCTACCATGTGAGGATCCTTACCAACAACACCTTAGTCCTTGTCCCTTCATCTAATGCCGCTGAGATCGGCATCCGAAAACCTGTCTCAGAAAAGTCGATTGAAAAGCTTTTCAGTTTTATGCAAAACGGTATCGTGGACGTCACGATGAATTGGAAAGGCCGGTACAAAGAGCATGTCAACTTGATGAAGACGGGTGAAATCTACGATATGGCGCTTGTGTTGAAAAGCCTGTACTATCTCAATCTGATCAAGCCGCTCTCTTTTCGTGAGAAAAAGATGATGGAAAAAGCCAAGGACTTGATCGTTTCGGAAATTTCAGTAGTTTCCGAATTGCCCTGTGATGAGATCGAAGACAAATTGATGCATTCCCTCTCCCTGTGTTTTGAAAACACCAGTACACAAGTCGATTCTTGATTGGTGAATATGCACATTCCTAGCCTTATCCTTTGTGACTCTTATTCTCCTCTGTGTATCTTTTTCTTCGGTGAAGAGCGTCTTTATCATTTCGCATACAGTCCAGCTTGATGCTTTTGAGAGAAGAAACTGTGGAGCGGGGACAGGATTTTTTCATGGATTTGGCCCGATGCCTCGCGAAGGAGAGATGCGTGAACACGGGGACACTCACAAACCGAAAGGATGAAGACGCTTCTCGTTGGCATCGCATGGATCTCTATGTCATCAGACCTGGGAGAATCATAGCGTGAGGCTTGTCGCAAAAAATAAAAAGGCTACTTTCAACTACGAAATCCTTGAAACTTACGAGGCAGGCATAGCGCTTCTCGGGAGTGAGGTGAAGTCCATAAGGGAGGGGCGGATCAGCCTCAAGGAAAGCTATGCAGAGATCAAGGGCGGAGAAGTCTTTCTCGTGAATTGCCATGTCAGTCCCTATGAAGCCTCGAGCAGGTTCAACCATGATCCTCTGAGGGAAAGAAAACTTCTTCTCCACCGGCGGGAGATCAAACGGCTGACGGGAAAGACACAGGAGAGGGGGTTGACCTTAGTCCCCACCAAAGTCCTGATCTCTGATAAGGGAAAGGTGAAGGTGGAAATCGCCCTTGCCAAGGGAAAACGGGCCTATCAGAAGAGAGAAGCCATCCGGGAACGCGACAGAGACAGGGAGATGCAGGCCGAGCTCAAGAAGTGGCGATAGAGGGGGTTCCCTTGGGGAATACGGCTTTCCTCATTCCATATGGGCGATTAGCGGGGCATGGTCTGAGGGCTTGGGCTCTCGTCTCTTCCGAGGCCAGAGGTCGATATCCACAGCTGTGATCTTAGGGATCAGAGATTCGGTCGAGAGGATGTAATCGATTCTCATTCCCTGATCTTTCCAGATCGCTCCCCCAATGTAATCCCACCATGTAAACTGCCTTTTCTCCGGATGTTTAAACCTGAACGCGTCGATGAGGCCCCAGCTCAGAAGCTCCTCGAATCGCTCTCTCTCCTCCGGCAGAGTTCCGATACTTCCCTTCAATGCCTCAGCATCGTACACATCCAGGTATTCCCGCGCAACATTGAAATCGCCGACGATACATATGGGATCATCGGGTTTGTGTTTCTTTTCGAGATTTGCAATCAATGCCCTGTACCAATCCTGTTTGTAGTCGAATTTTTCCTGTCCCTGGAGGTCTCCGTGGGGGGCATAGATGTTGATGATACGAATCCCTTCGATGGTCGCTGCGATGAATCTCTTCTGTGCATCCCAGGCCGGATCTCCAAAGCCTTTTACGACATCATCAAGAGGGCGTTTCGAGCAGATCGCCACTCCATTGTAAGTCTTCTGGCCGAAAACTTCACACTGATATCCAAGACTTTCGAAATTTTCGTAGGGAAAGACCTCATCCAGGGCCTTGAGCTCTTGAAAACACAGGATGTCGATGTCTTGGTTCCTGTGTTTGAGCCACTCCACTATGAGATCTTTTCTCACTCTGATGGAATTGACATTGAATGTACATATTTTCATGGGTCCCTCTATGTGTTTTTTATGCTGTCACTGTTCCTTGTCAATGTCCTCTTCGCTCGTGTTCTTTCGCGATAAGGATAGGTCGACAGCGAGCTTTACGGCTTCAGTCATGCTCCGAGGATTGGCTCTCCCCTGTCCTGCGATGTCAAAGGCGGTTCCATGGTCTGGAGACGTGCGGATGAACGGCATCCCGAGGGTCACGTTAACACCCTCATCGAAGGCCACCATCTTGAATGGGATCAGACCTTGATCATGGTAGAGTGCGACCACCATGGTCTCCGGCATTTTATATGCTTTGCGGAAGACGACATCCGCAGAAAATGGTCCCTGAATGGGAATTCCCCTCTCCTGGGCTTTTCGAATCGCAGGACCGATCTCTTCCTTTTCTTCATCGCCCATCAGTCCTTCTTCTCCGGCGTGGGGATTTAACCCGCTTACTAGGAAAGACAACTTTTTCTTTCCAGCCGCGATCAAGGACTCATGAAGGTGAAGAAAGAATTCCAGAAGCTGTTCTGTTTTAATCTTTTCCAGGGCTCGTTTGAGCGGGGTATGGTGAGAAAAAAGGGCAACTTTGATCTTTGCCGACCAAAAAGCCATCAGTGCCTGGGGATAAATTTGACTGAGGTATTCGGTGTGGCCCGGATAAGGGATGCAGGCCAATGACCAGGAGTGTTTAGATATGGGTGCGGTTACGACCGCATCCAGCGCCCCCTTTTGGGCTTTTTTGACCGCTTCTTCAAAGAATCGAAAGGACGCCTCTCCGTTTTCTTTAGATGCGATCCCTTTCTGTCCTGCCTCGTGGGGAGCTCCGATCTCTAAAAGAGAGACAGGGGAACGACCGGCGTCGTCGATGTCGGAAACGGTTGGGATATCCAGCGAGAGATTCAATAAATCGATTGTCTCCTGAATATGAGGTCTCGAGCCAAACAGGATATAATTTGCCGAAGATAGAAGTGATTTTTTACTCAGAGATCTTAACGTGACTTCCGGTCCGATCCCTCCGGGATCCCCCAAAGTTATCCCAATTCGGGGAAGGATCATTTTGACGTACGTTTCGTGGTTTTTCTGGGAGTTCTCTTCGGCGGAGTTTTTGTGGCGCCTTCCTGTTCTTCCAGCTTGAAAAGATACTTGATGGAGTGCTTGTAGATCAAAAGGTTAGGCGCATCGTCTCTGTTGAGCTTGATACAATCCCTGTCGTACCACTCCACATATCCTTCGACTTTGTCGCCATCTTCAAACATCACCGCCATAGGCGTCTTTTTGTTCATCTGCTTGAGGTAGTAGTAATTTTCCGCATGAGTTTCATAGCCAGGATGGGCTTTCTTTTTTGAAGCCTCACGACTCATCTTCTCCTTGTAATCGGAAAAATTGGGACGAATAAGCTTCCTATTCATGGTAAATTCTCCAAGACGGTTGCTAAGTGTGAGAAATGAAATTCTGTTTGATTGTCATTATAACACTAATAAAAAAAAACTGCAACTTTTCTGTCTAGGAGATAAGTGTGACCTAAACTTTGTCGGCATGATTTTTCGCATGGATAGGTGATGCAATTGTTCGGTGGAGAAAACAGGAAACAAGCAAGAACGCGGTGCATCTCCCAAGGGAGGTGTGAGAAAAGCCCCCATGTTCAAAAGAAGTTGGCTGGCTCCGGAGACTGAGCATGTTTGCGAACCGCCAATCCGGTCATTCGACCAGCATTCATCATCGATAAAGGAATGCGTCGGTGAGAGGTCAATCGATGAAGGATTTGAGTGAATCGTACCAGTTTTGAGCGATCTGTCTGTAACCCTCCTTGGAAGGGTGGACCTTCGGCAGAAGGTGAGGCTGGTTCAAGAGGAGTGTATAGTTATCCACAAGCACGAGTCCATGGGATTTGGCGAGTTCTTTTATGGCGGGATTAATCTCCTCCTTGACTCTGTGTCGTGAACTCTTCGTGAATGGGAAGGAAAAGTTTTCGGGGATCGGAGGGATCGTCGCGATCAAGCATCGGGGTGGTTTTCCCGAACGGGTCTCGAAGCCGCGGAAGATTTCGATGATCGCTGCCATGTTCGCTGAAAATTGAGCTGTGGTTGCGAAATCGTGGTCCTCACGGAGGTCGTTCGTTCCCAGTTGGATGAGGATAAAATCGGGGTGCTCATCGGAAAGACGCTTTGCGTTTTTTTCCAAGAAAGAAAGATATTCCCCCGAGCTATTCCCGCTGCGGCCGTAATTGAGCACTTTGGCCAAAACACCGTCCTGGACGAACCGCCGCTCCAGGAATCGAGGATAGTCGGCAGCCGTTATGCTGTCACCCACACAGAGGACGACTATTCCCTGGGGACTCTGAGAGCAAAAGGACAAGAAGAGCGTGGATATCAGGAGCAACAATGGAGTGCACAGGGATTTACGCGTGATTTGAAACATGTGCTAACGAAAAGTCTCCTTTTTTAGCGTTTGAAAGATCAAGGGCAGCACGATAAGGGTTACAGCCGTAGAGGTGAAAAGTCCTCCCACAACCACTGTCGCCAGAGGTCTCCATATTTCCGCTCCAGGCCCCCTGGCAAGAAGCAGGGGCATGACGCCGAATATCGTTGTAAAGGTTGTCATCAAAACCGGGCGGAGTTTGATGTTGACACCTTCGGTGACAGCCTCTCTCAGAGGGACTCCCTTTTTGAGCTGGTTGTGGAAAGCAGACATTAGGACGAGGCCATCCTCCAGCGCGATCCCGAATATAGCGATGAATCCGATGGATGCAGGTACGCTGAGATAGAGACCCGAGGCTTTGAGGGCTATGATCCCTCCCGTTAGTGCAAGGGGGATGTTGATGAGTATGATGAGTACTTCCTGGAAGGAGTAAAAGATCGTGAAGAGTAATAGGGCCACAAGAGCCAGCGTAATGGGCGTGATGAGTAAAAACCTTTGATTGGCCTGTTTTTGCAGTTCGAATTGTCCGCCCCATTTGATCATATATTCAGGCGGAATCTGGATACTCGCGGCGATTCGGTCCTTGGCTTCGTCTACGAACCGGCCGATATCCCTTCCCCGGATATTGCACTGTATGGTGATGAACCGTCTGTTGCCTTCACGGTTGATGACACGCGGGCCCATAATCTCCTGGATAGTGGCCAGTTGGACAAGAGGGACCTGACCACCATCGGGTAATCCGATGAGGAGTCCTTCGATCTGCTCGATATTCTCGCGGGATTCCGGCTCGAACCTGAGGAAAATATCGAACCTTTTCTGTTCGTCGTAGATCTGCCCCACCGTGATCCCTCCCACCGCAGCCTCGATCGTTTCCTGGATATCCCGGATATTCATTCCATAGCGTGCGATCCTGTCCCTGTCGAGAAGGATCTGGATGTGATTCTGGCCTATAAACTGCTCTACTTGGACATCGGCTGCACCTTCGATCTCTGCAATGACGTCCTTTATCTGCCCGGATTTTTCCTTTAGGACTTCGAAATCCTCTCCATAGAGCTTTATAGCGAGCTGCGCTTTAACTCCCGTGAGAAGTTCATCCAGGTTGTGGGCGATGGGCTGTGTGATGTTGAGGCTTAGGCCTGGGAATTCTTCCAAACGGTGTTCGATGGCGCGGATGAGATCGTCCTTGCTCTTAAAGTATTTCCAGCGCTGAATGGGATTGAGGTTGATGAGGATCTCGGCGTCATTCACAAAATGAGCATGGCTCCCCACCTCTCCTCTTCCGATACGGCTTAAAACTCCAGTGACTTCGGGAATGTCTTTGAGTGATCTTTCGATTGCGGTCGTCATCTGGACAGTTTCTTCCAGACTGATGTTGGGATCGAATGTCACCCTGACATGTAGTGTTCCTTCATCCAGGTAAGGGATGTATTCCCTTCCCAGGAATGGCAGGAGAGCGAGGCCGATCAGGAACACGAAAAGGGTCACCAGGAATACGGCTCTGCGGTGTTTTTGGCAGAGTGTGAAAAATGGAACAAAGACTTTTCTAAAGCTGCGAATGAGCACGGGTTCCCGGACTTTGTTTGTTCTTTGCCTCAATAAAACGTAAGAGATGGCGGGTGCCGAAATGATGGCAAAGATCAGAGAGCCTGTCAGCGCAAAGGAGATTGTGTAGCCCATGGGCCTGAACATGATGCCTTCCACACCGGTCAGTGTGAGGATGGGCAGAAAAACCAGGATGATGATCGCAATAGCGAAAAAGAGCGGACGTCCGACTTCCGTACTCGCGGAGACGATAGCCTGAATCTTTGCTTCTGGGGAACGGGTGATGTGTCGGTGGATGTTTTCCACAATGATGATGGCCGCGTCCGCGATCAGGCCGATCGCTATGGCCAGTCCTCCGAAGGAGATCAGGTCTGCGGCCAGGTCGACGCGTTGCATCAGGATGAAAGCGAAAAGGATCGCAAAGGGTAGCGAAAAAACGGCGATCATGGCTGAAGGAAAGTCTCCCATGAAGAGGAAGAGCACGATGATGATCAAAGCGATTCCCAGGATCAAATTCGTAGAAACCGTCGAAAAACACTTGCGAACGAGAAGCGCTTGGTTGTAAAAGGGAACGATTTTGACGCCATCAGGCAGAACTGCGTTGATTGCGCCGATTCGATCTTCGGTATCCTGGATAACCCTTGCTGTGTTGGACCCGAAAAGCTTGAGGACCATACCCACAACTTTTTCTCCCTCCCCGTTGACTAGCGCCGCTCCTCGCCGTATGGCCGGGAGGATCTCGACCCTGGCCACATCCTTGAGCTTGACAGGAGTCCCCAGCCGGTTGGAGATAACGATGTTTTCGAGGTCCGCGACATTTTGGGCAAGGCCGATGCTGCGAATCAAATACTCTTCCTTCCCTTTAGTGATGAAACTCGCTCCGATATTTTGGTTATTCTGGCGGACCTTTGCTGCGATCTCCGAAACGGTCAGTTCATATTTGAGAAGAGATTGGGGATTCATCAATACTTGAAACTGTTTGACATCGCCGCCAATGCTCAGGACCTGGGAGACTTCCGGGACAGATTTGAGCTCGTATTTGATCAACCAATCCTGAATAGTTCGAAGTTCCAGGGTGGAATACCCCTCCCCTTCGAGGTAGTAGAGGTACACCAATCCCAATCCTGTGGCGATGGGCCCCAGCACAGGTTCGTGAGCCTGCTCCGGAAGCAGTGCCTTGACCTCAAGGAGTCTCTGTGCAACGAGCTGTCGAGCCCAGTAAATATCGGTCTTGTCCTGGAAATAGATGTTCACCAGAGAAAGGGCATAGGTGGAAACCGAACGGATATTCTTGACCCTCGGAAGCCCATACATGGAGGATTCGACCGGGTAGGAGACCAATCGCTCAACCTCTGTAGGAGCCATCCCATGGGCCTCGGTGTAGATCTGGACAAGCGGTGGCGAGGGATCGGGGAAAACATCGATGGCGAGATTCTGGTAGGCCAAGACACCGAGGAGAGACAAAATCACCGTGGCTGCTACGATAAATAATCTCTGTCGGAGAGAAAAAATTACGATTTTTTGTATCATTTATTTCTGATCCCGCAAGCCTATCAGATATTTCTTGATATGGATAGTTGTCATCTGTGATTGTCAGTGAACATGCTGGTGTGTGAATGTTCCTTTGGTCAATTCGGTCTTGATCGTGAAGGCGCCTTTAAGGACGAGACGATCCTCAGGAGCGAGCCCCTCTGTGATGATCCTTCGTTGGCCAAGCTTATTACCGATCTGCACAGGACGGGCTGCAAAAATCCCTTCGCTTTCCATCACAAAGACGACTTTTTGACTGTCCATATTCTGGATGGCTTCCTCGGGGATAGTCAGGACATCTTTGCCTCGAGTCCGGTTTTCCAAGACTCCCTGGATATACATGTTCGGTTTGAGGAGCGCCTCGTCATTGGGAATTTCTACTCTGACTTTGACCGTGCGAAGCTTGGGATCGATGGTCTCGCCGATGTACGTGACAATTCCGGGAAATTTTTTATCGGGGTATAAGGGAGATAGAATGTGAACGCGGCTTTCTTTGGAAATGTGGGGAATGTCCTTTTCGTAGGCATCCAGGATGGCCCAGAGCGTGCGCAGGTCGGAAACCGTAAAAAGAATTTTCTCAGGTTCGATATGCGCCCCTACGACAGAGTCCCTAAAGATAACCGTTCCTCTGATGGGTGAACGAAGCGGAAGGTTCGGGTCGGCGATCTCACACTTGTACTTCTCCTCCTCCAGGGCATCGCACTTGGCGATGAGCTCGTCAATCTGTTCGTGGGTGATCCCATAGGAATGGAGAGCGGACCCCAGAGCCCCGTATTCTGTGGAAAGCTTTTCGTACTCGGCCTTTCGTCTGAGGTACTCCCTCTCCTCTATGGCTTTTTCTTTGAGGAGCATCTTTGCCCGGTCGTATTCTTGGCGGCTGAGGTTCAAAGCTGCGCGCGTTTGTAAGAAGTCGGCCTTGGCCTTACCGAATTCGGGCGAGTTTATCGTGAGGAGTGTCTGTCCCCGTTGGACCTTTGATCCGAGATCGGTGGAGATGTCAGAGATCTGTCCGTGAATGAAGGAGGTGATGTGGGCCGTTCTGTTGTTATTCAGAGAAAGGCTCCCTGGAAGCGTGATTCGCGAGGCAATATTCTGGAGGAGCGGAGAACCCGTCGTAATGCCCCACTCTTTCTGCTTTTCAGGGGAAATGCTGAGGTGTAAGTGTTCTTCGCCTCCGTGTGTATGGCCTTCCTCTTCAGGGCCTTGTGTGTGATCCACGGCCTGGCTTTCAGGTTCACCCGTAAGTTCCCCTGCTTGATGCTCATGATTATGGACGTCGGCTGGGGCGGACGTATTCTGTTTCCCACATCCATAAAATACAAACAGTGCAATCGATACGAGAATGAGAATTTTTTTCATTGCAGATCTTCTCCGATCGCTCTCTCCAAAGCTGCCCGGTCGGCATTCCAGGCATAGAGAGAATCCTGATAATCTGTCATGATGCTGAAATATGTCCTCTGCGAATCCAGGAAGTCGACGAGTGATATCTCTCCATGTTTGTAGCTCATCTCTGCGATCTTCAGGCTCTCCTCAGCCTGTTTGAGAAGACCGGTCGTAAAAAGCTTGATCGCCCGCGCGGAGAGTCTGAGCTGATTGATTCTGGCTTTGGCTTCTGTCTTCAACTCCAGCTTTATAGATCTAAGCTCTTGGTTTTGTTTGAGAAGCAGGCTCTCAGCCTCGTCGACTTCTTTCGTCCTCCAGTTCCATAAAGGAATGTCGAACGAGATACCCAACCCTTTGTTCATCCCGTCCAACTCTTTTTTACTGAAGCCGATCAGTTTAAAATCCGGGAGGAGCTTCCATTTGACATAGTGGATGTTCTCTTGGGCCAGTTCGTTCCTTTTTTCCTTTTCCTTGATGAGCGGGTGCGAGGGCAGCATCTCAGTTAACAGGACCTGTTCATCCGCGTCTATGGGTCTGTATTCAAGCTCTCCCCGGATGCTGAAATCCAAGGGAAGGGTGTTTCCCAGGAATTTATTCAAACGTTCCTTAGCGAGCTGCAACTCTGTCCATAGCTTATTGAGGACATTCTGTGCTCTGAGGGATTCCACGTAAAGTTTAATGGCTTCCAGCTCCCTAACCTCGCCCAGTTGGGCACGTTTAACGATAAGGCGGTGGATTTCTGCGATGGAGTCTGCGTTCTTTTGGGCCAGTTCTGATTTTTTCTTCTGGAGGAGAATCTGGTAAAAGTGATTCTTGATGACGTACTTGAGCTCGAGTTTATGAAACTCGAGAAGATACTCGGATGCCTCCCAGTCTCTCTCGAACACCTGGATGCGATAGTGTCTTTTGAAGGGATTCTCTAGCGGCTGACTGATCGAGAACTCAGAAGTGTTTCGCTGCAAGAGCTCGTCGTAGGATTCTGCCTTCCCCCACGTCAGTGAGAGCTCAGGATTGGCGAGGCGTTTAGCCGCTTTGTATGCCGCATGTTTCGCGTTCACTTCCTGCATTTTGGCCGCGATCAGAGGGCTGTTATCCAGGCCGATGCCGAGAAGCTCCTCCAGGGAGTATCCTTTTTTGGTGTCGGCTTGGATCGAGGAAAATAGAGATAGGGAAGCCAGAATAAAGATTAGAAACATTTTTCTCATTGACTCTATATATTTTATCGTATTTTAATGTTTTATCAAGAGAGGGATTGAACTCTTAGTTAAATCCTCGCTTCAAGAAAAGCAGGAAAAAATGGATCTTTGAATTTGCAGGATATTCGAGAAAACAGAGAGAGGTAAGAACAGGATGTGCTCAGATCCGCCACCAGTAAGAGAATTTGACGAAGAAATAGCGCCCCTCGATACGGTAGATATCCCGGTCATCCTGTATCTGGTTATCGTCCAGGCCCACGTAAAAGACTGTGCCGGGATTCAACTGGTAACTCAGAAGAATACTGTTGTAAAGCTCTTTGTCATAGTCGTTGTAGTCGGTGATCAAACGGAGAGAGAGATGCCGTGTGATCTGGTAGCCGATCCGCTGTGTCAGGACGTTGACTCTATACTCAAGCTCTCCTCCCTTTGTTTTGTAGAAGGTGTCGTTCCTGTATTCGTACAAGAGCCTGAGGTTGGTTATGGGCTTGAGTGTCAGGTTGAGGCCGAAGGAATATTTGTAACCCAAGTAGGGTTCATCATAATAAATGCTGTCTCCCATGGAGAAATTCAGGCCTCCGCTGAGCCAGGATAAAGGTTCTGAACGGAACCAGGTGCGGAAGCTGGTTTTACGGAAATCGATCCCTTCATATCTTTCGAGTTCCCTAGAGATCCTTGCCGACATAAATGTCCCTCTCCAACCGCTCATAAAAAAACCGAATTCGTACTCCTCATCCGTCAGGATGTTGTCGAAATCGTAGATCCTTCTGTATTGAAGGGACGGCCGTATGTCCACGATCAAATCGGTCATGGGCAGGAACGCATAGCCGAGGCGCGAGCTAAAGGACTTGATATCCTTGCGGCGGAAAAAACCCGTTGAGGCTTCGAAATCAGGCGGGATGTATGAATAGTCAAGGCTGAAACTCAGGTGCCTTCCTCTGGCATTAAAGTCAAGTTTCACAGCCGGAACAAGCGAGGACTTGAACTCCCCCACCTTTGTCTGGGAGCCCACAACCTGGAAGGAAAACTGGTAATTGTTCCAAAATTTGAAGAGGCCGTCCACGCCGCCGACCCTGTTGTAATCGGAGATCGAAACGCCCTCGGATTCTGTGAGTTCCTTATCCGTGAAGATGAGACCGATGTACGATTCTGTGAAAAGATCTCGTTTTAAGCGGAACACATTGACGAATCCTTTTTGAATGATATCCTCCTCATCCTCTTCGTCCTCTTCTTCGTCCTCTTCTTCTTCCGGGTTATCGATGCCAGTCGTGTTCAGATCGTAGGTGCTCAGGAAGCCCAGGGTTGTTTTTCCTACTTTTCCTGTGAGCTTCAATCCCCATGCAGGGTCCACGATCGTCCGGGTGTACATAAGCTCTATGGGGGTGTCGAAGAAATCCTTACCCTCGAGGAAAAATGGCCTTTTCTCCGGATAATAGAGGGCATAGCGCTGATTGACATCGATCTGCGGCATATCCGCTTCCACCTGGCTGAAGTCCGGATTGACCGTGGCATCGGCGGTCAGGTCTGATGTGATGCCGTATTTGAGGTTCAAACCTGCCTGCGGATCGGCCTTCTGACCTCGTTCCTTGAGTCCGGTCACGACCGGCATGACCTCGAAGTTTTTTCCCTTGTTCAGGCTCCCATCGATCTGTATGATCCCTGCCTGGATCAAGAACCCGTTGATATCTCTTGAGCGTGGGTACCAGTAGATCTCCTCGTTCTTTCTCCGGATGTTCCGCTTGATCTGCATCCCCCAGATCTGCTTCTGGGAATGGGGAAACCGGAGGCTTTTGAACGGGATCGCCATTTCGACCGTATAGCCCTCATCATCCATATTGGCATCGGTCATGAAGTACGTATCCCAGGTCTTATCGATCCGGTCGAAACCGCCGCCTCCCCGGCCGCGTCCCCTTCGCCCTCCCCCGGATTCGACATATATGCCGTCAGACTGCACGCCGCAGGGATTGACCAAGAAGGCAAAGGCCCTTTTTTTATCGTTGAAGGTGTCGAGATAGATAGTGATCTCGTCATCTCCCATGACTTGATCTCTCTGTGTGAGACAGGCTCTAACGGCATTGGGGTCGGAATCGTAACAGCGCACAGCGATGTAGAGGTTGTTCGCATCATAACCCATGTAGGCCACAGTTTTTTCAGTGGGTTCGCTCCCTTCTACCGGTTCGTATTGCGTGAAGTTATCGAGGATCGCGGCGCTTCCCCAGAAGGAGTCATCCAGCTTCCCGTCGATATCTGGGGGATTTGCAAAGGAGGGAATGACAACCCTGTAAGCCGATGGGTCGGCACTGTGCCTCTTAGCGATCGGCTCAACGCGGGAGTACATAAAGAAAGAGCAGAGAAAGAGTGCAGCAACAAGACAAATGGCTCTTATCCTCATCTTCACTCAGTTTTCTTTATGAAATCCTACAGGATGAAGTATTATAGGATAATCTGGACTTCTAGGAAAGTTTTACTTTGACTGAATTATTCATAAAAGTTGCTGCCAAACTTATTTAAAAAAACCATTTTATTTCTTATTGGCAGCATC
>JASFEP010000035.1:0-18166 GCA_050124775.1 Candidatus Aminicenantota bacterium | reverse complement strand
CGGAGATTTTCGCACTGTTGTGTACTTCAAAATCTTCCGGAACGGTGAGATCTCCCCCCTCGAGATCCGGGAATCTAGCAGAATACGCTCCCTCGACCTCTCTGCCCGCAGGGCCATTCAATCATCGGCACCATTTCCGCCCCTGCCCAGGGATTACGAGGGAGATTTCTTAGGCATTCATCTGATATTCGAGCATAACAAATGAACAAACAAACACAAACAAAATTGATCCTGGCATGCACTCTTTTCCTGGCCACCACGACCATCCTCTATGCACAACAAGACGTGGTGATGAGTATCAAAGGGGGTATTCCTGCCATTCCTGTTGCCATACCCAATTTCATCGTGAACGGGTCCACATCCGATGCAAAATTTTTTGCCGAGACAGCCAGGACGATCATCACAGACAACCTAAAATACAGCCGTGTCTTCAACACTCTCCCCAACAGCTACTACAGCTATATCCGGCCGCTCGACCCAAAGAAGATCTTCTTCAAAGATTGGGAGTCCATCCAAGCCAAACTCCTGTTTGTGGGGGAGGTCTCGGATGGGGAAGAGGCGGGACAAATCCTCTTTGAGGGGAAGCTCTTCGATGTGAAATCGGAAAAATTTATTTTCGGAAAGAGATATCAGTCGCAAAAGAATCTCATCCGGCTGGTCGCTCACAGAATGTCCGATGAGATCATGAAAATGCTCGGTCATGCATCGCTTTTTACCTCAAAGATCGTGTTCATCACCAACAGGGACGGCAATGACGAGCTCTACATGATGGACTATGATGGTCATAACCAAACACGCATCACTTACAACACAATCAAAGACTATATGCCCGCGTGGTCCTCGGATGGACAAAGTGTCGCTTACACCTCTTACCGTCAGGGTAGAGCGGGTCTTTATATCCTGAATATTTACGAAGGAAAACAGATCGAAGTCCAGAATAGAGGGACAAATTTCGGCGCAGCGTTTTCTCCGGACGGGAAGAAAATTGCCTTCTGTTCTACCCTGGAAGAGGGGAACTCCGAGATATACGTGGCGAACAGCGATGGCTCGAGCATCAAACGGCTGACTTTTAATAAAGCTATCGACACAGCGCCCTCGTGGTCCCCCACCAGTAGAGAGATCGCCTTCACTTCGGATCGCGGGGGAACTCCTCAAATCTACATCATGGACGCAGAGGGTTCGAACGTCCGGAGGGTCAGTTTCGGGGGCAGCTATTTCGATGGTCCTGCGTGGTCCCCTGCGGGAGATATGATCGCGTATGTATCCAGGGTCGACCTCGTCTTCGATATTTATGTCCTCAATTTAAGAACGAATCAAACCATAAAACTCACAGAGAGCAACGCAAGGAACGAATCTCCAAGCTGGTCCCCCGATGGCCGACACATCATCTTCTCCTCAAACCGTATAGGAACCATCCAGCTCTACGCGATAGATTATGATGGCGCGAACATGCGCCGCCTGACATCGAGGGGAGAAAACAAACTCCCGGATTGGTCCCGCTAGGGATTCGAATTTGCGCAAAAACTCTTCTGAGTGCGAATAGCCTGGGTTAGTCACGAACCGAGACCGTTCGCTAGGCCGGTCTGCCGCCCTTTAGTCCGGTGGTTAGGTCGGGTCGCGAGGGATCTGCAGCCTCAGGGCTGCAAAGAAGGCTTCGTGGTGAGAGCAGCGGGTTCGGTTGGGATAACACCGGGAGAGTAGAAAATGGAGTTGAATACAGAAAGATACTTCTTGAAAAGTTTTTTCAACAATGTCAGGATAGGTTCCAGGTATGGTTGGCTTCAAAGGAGCATTGACAATTTATCTGAGTAGTTACGAATAGCTGATGTTGACAGAAGAAATTTTATTTGTATACAATTGGGGCTGGTTGGAAAGCCCCATTAACAAAACAGGAGAGATAGATTAAGACGTGAAGGAGGTCACATGAAAAAATTTGTTATCCTTACTTTGGTATGCTTTCTCGTTTTTGGATTCCTGCTATCATGCAAAAAAAAGGTGGAACAAGCTCCCCCACCACCGCCCCAGGTGAAAGAGCAACCCAAAGTCGAAAAAGTCGAAGAGCCTCCAGTGGTAAAAGAACCGGAACTCACGGAAGAAGAGATCTTCATGAAGAAATCCCTGGAAGAAATCAATGCCGAAAAACCGCTCCAGATGATCCATTTCGATTACGACAAATATTTCATCAGGGATGATGCCAAACCTGTTCTGGAAGCCAATGCCGCGTGGCTCAACAAGTTCAGTTCTTCCAAAATCCTCATCGAAGGACACTGCGATGAAAGAGGAACTGAAGAGTATAACCTAGCACTCGGGGAAAAAAGAGCCAAGAGTACGATGGATTACCTCGCTTCCCTCGGGATCTCTGCTGACAGGCTTAAGATCATCTCTTATGGCAAGAGCCAGCCGATCGATATGGGCCACAACGAGACGGCGTGGCAAAAGAATAGACGCGCACAATTTACTATCATCGCCAAGTAATCTATGGGCAAACGGCTCTCTTCCGGACTTATCCTTCTTCTTGGACTTTGCCTAGCGCTTAGCTGGAGCCAGAACAAAAG
This sequence comes from Candidatus Aminicenantota bacterium, assembly GCA_050124775.1. Lineage (GTDB taxonomy): Bacteria > Acidobacteriota > Aminicenantia > Aminicenantales > Aminicenantaceae > WTAW01. Next base: position 15,611 of record JASFEP010000035.1, on the reverse strand, counting down.
AGAGAAAGCCTATGAACTCATCTACAAAGATGTGCAACAGCTCAAACAGCAAGTTCTTGCGCTGGATGCAAAGATCGAGCAGAACGCCGAGGAGATCAAGGGGATAAGGGATCAACTGAAGGAGCTTCTCGACCTGACACGCCAGTTCCAGTCGGCCCAGGCTAGCATCAGAGAAGAACAGAGAAGGCTCCCTGCACAATATCAGATCCTGCTTGAGAAGGTAGAGACGATCAACATGCAGCTTGCTCAATTCTCCGAGGACCTGATCGAGATAAAAAGAGGAGCCCTTCCGCTAGCGGAACAGGTCACAGAAGAGGAAAATCCCGAGGAAGACCGGGCCGAACCGCCCCCGCCTCAAGAGCAAGAAGATGCGGGAGATCGACCCGAAGATCAGCCTTCGATCTCGCCCAATCTCTCACCGAACGAAGTTTACAACATGGCCAGGTCCGATTATTTGAAAGGGAATTTTGAATTGGCTATTGAGGGTTTCACGATCTACTCGTCCCAATTTCCCGAAAGTCCTCTAGCCGACGATGCACTCTACTGGATCGGTGAATGCTACTTCAGTCAAGACAAATATGATGAAGCCATCGAGCATTTTAACGAGCTGATACTCAATTACCCCACTGGGGACAAGATTCCGGCCGCTTACCTCAAGAAGGGGATAAGTCTCACCGCGCAGAATAAAAAAGAAGAGGCACTATCTGTTTTCAAACTCTTGATCACAAAATTTCCCCTCGAGGAGGAAACCAAAATTGCCCAACAGAAAATAAGAGAACTGGAAACGAACAATGAGAGACATCAACAGCCTGAATAAGGTCCTTCTGATCGGTCATCTCGGCAGAAATCCAGAGTTGCGCTATATCCCTCAAACAGAGAGGGCCGTAGCCAATTTCAACCTTGCCACAAATGAGAGGTATTTTAATCCAAACACCAACGAAAGTGACATTCGAGCGGAATGGCACCGAATCGTGGCTTGGGGAAAACTGGCCGAATTCTGCGAGAAATACCTCGCTCAGGGAAAACAAGTTTTGATCGAGGGGAAATTACGAACACGCAGTTGGCAAGACAGGGACGGCAACAAAAAATACACGACCGAAGTGCATGCCCAAAATATCGTTCTCCTAGGCAAGAAAGAGGACATCGGAGATGAGAGACCTTTTGCGTCCTCCACTTCTTCCTCGGATTTCACCGAAGAAGATCAAAGCCCTTCTTTAGACGATGGCGGCGACGACGAAGTTCCCTTTTGAATGGAATGAATAATCGCTCCGGGTCCGGATGACCCAGGAAGTATATGTGTGTTTCCATAAAGGAGATGAAGGGAATCTATCGCGAGACAGACAATATCCATAGATCGTGTGGCTGTCTGGTGACTTAACGCGAGCATAGAGTCGAACGTTCAGAGGAAGGGAAAACACAAGTGAAAACACACGATGAAAACCAGATCGATGAACTGACCCTTTTCAAAAATGGCATCGTAGAAGACATCCGCCCCTGGGGAAAATTCCGTTCATTCCCCCACCGATCCGCCGGGAGCATTAAGATCATCACTGTCAATCCTGGAGAGATCCTTTCACTCCAGTATCACAAGCGCCGCAGCGAATTTTGGGTCGTGTTAGACAGGGGCCTGGAGGTAACCGTTGGAGATAAAGTCTGGCGCCCGGAAAAAAACGAGGAGATCTTTATTCCCGCACAGGCGCTCCATCGTATGAAATGCATCGGCGATTCCCCATCGCGAATAATGGAGATCTGGATAGGCGATTCGGATGAATCCGACATCGTCCGGCTCGAAGATAAATACGGACGCCTCAACAAAGATTAGAAAAAATCTTGTAAACCAGGTTCATCAGCAGCCGTTTATGAATAATTCAATTTAGAATTGGATTATTCACGAGTTTAGATTGCTGCAAAGTCAAGGCAGTTGCCCACGAAGCTGTAGTGTACTACCGCGAGTAGGCTGCGACGAAGACTTTGTTGTGAGATAAGCTCGCCCGGAGGGTAAAAATTTTCGATTAGAATTAATGGAATAAAACATATGCCAGGGGAAAAATCATAAATTTATCGAAAGTTTATCAGAAGCGGTTTTCGTCTTTAAAAAATATGGAATCGCAAATTTTTATGAATAATTCAATTGTTTTGGCCCATTAGGAAGGCCTTCGGATACTTTACAAGCACATTTTCGATGATGTATTCCTCGATCTCCTGAGCTGAATTGAGCTGCATCGCTTTTCGTACGATCCTCCGGATCGACCTGTTCTCGACCGAGCGCAGGACCTCTTTGACACGCGGAATAAAAATTGGATTCATACTGAACCTGCGCAATCCGAAACCGAGCAATACGAGTGCAGACAAGGGATCGGCAGCCATCTCGCCGCAGACAGTGACCTCTTTCCCCGCGGATTGTGTGGTTTCAATGATGAACTTCAAGATGCGCAGGATCGAGGGGTGAAAGGGTTTGAAGAGATAGGACACCAACTCATTCGACCTGTCAACGGCAAGATAGTATTGAATAAGGTCATTCGTTCCTATGCTGATATAATCCACCTCCCTGACGAGGACATCTGTCATAGTCGCTGCCGCGGGAACTTCGATCATGACCCCTAAGGGTATTTTGGTGTCGAACTTGACCTTCTGTGAGTGCAACTCCCTCTTGACCTCTTCGAAAAGGTTCTTGACCTCTTTGATCTCCTCGTATTCCGTGATCATGGGGATGAGGATACGCACGTTTTTGAAAACACTCGCTCTCAAGATCGCACGAAGTTGTGTCCTGAGAAGGGCCCTGTCGTGAAGAGAAAACCTGATCGCTCTCAGTCCTAAAGCTGGATTGGGCTCCTTTTCGATTTTCAACTGGGGAAGATTCTTTTCGCCCCCGATATCCATCGTCCTGATGTAGACCTGGGCTGGGCGTGCCTCTTTGGCACATCGATAGTAGGCGTTGTAGTGTTCCTCCTCCGAGGGCAGAGATGTGCTTCGCAAATAGATAAACTCCGAGCGGAAAAGACCTATTCCCTCAGCGCCAAGAGAAAAGGCCGGCTTAACCTCTTCGGGCAGCTCGATATTGGCCATGGGATAGAACCTCTCGCCATCCAGCGTCAAGGATTTCAGCTTGGCAGTCTTCCGCAGTTCTTTGCGATAGTTTTCATATCGTTTTTTCTTGTCGATAAACTCTTTTTCTATGGCAAGAGGGGGATTGATGAGGACCTCACCATCTGTTCCGTCCACAATCAAAATATCTCCATTCTTAACTCGCTTCGTGATGTTCCTCAGTCCTACAACTGCAGGAATGTTCAGAGATCGTGCGAGGATCGCCGTATGGGAAGTCTGACCTCCCATATCCAGAGCCACAGCGAGCACATTCCCTTGGCTCATACGTAGAGCGGCTTCCGACGGCAGGAGGTCATGACCCACCAGGATTTTATCTGTGTCATCATGAGTTCTCTTCGGCTCCAAGGGCTCCAGATTGATGTAAACGCGCGACAACACATCAGAGACGTCGAACTTCCGTTCTCTGAAATATTCGTCCGTTATGGATTCGAACTTTTTCATGTATTGCTCATGGATCATTGAAATCGCCCATTCTGCACGGACCATCTCCTCAATGATGGTTGTCTTTAGACTTTTGAACAAGGAGCTGTCTTCCACGATAAGAAGGTGCGCATCGAAAATGAAGGAATGCTCTTCACCTACTTTTTCCTTCACTTTTTCCTTGATACCTGTCAACTGCATCTTGGTGTGCTCGACGGCCTTCTCCAAACGATCGATCTCGCTGTTCAACTGGTTCGGTGCAATGCGATCCTTGCGTGAGGAAAAAATCACACGCTCTGTCAAAAGGACCTCACCGATCGATATGCCGGGGGATACGCCGATCCCTCTTAATCTCAGATATTCCATATCTATTCTTCTTCGTTAAACTTGTTCTCGACGAGCGCTTCCAGCGCATCGAGAGCCCGGTTCTCATCGGAACCCGAGATCTTCAGTGTGATCGTCGAACCCTGCGTTGCCGCCAGGGTCAAAATTCCCAGAATGCTTTTCCCATCGATTTCATTCCCATCCTTTTCAATCCACACGGAAGAGGCGAAGCGATTAGCCAGGTTCATGAATTTTACAGCGGCCCTGGCATGAAGCCCGAGTTTATTCTTTATGACTAATTTTTTATTTACCATGGGAGCTAAGATGCTTCAGCTCTTGGACCTCAAAAGGGCGCTAGCAAGGTGAATGTTCTTTTGACCCTGCTCCACAACTTTCTTTGCAACTTCCTTCAGGCTATTGCTCCTTTGGAGAGATGCAAATTTGATCAGCATCGGAAGATTCACACCTGTGATGATCTCAACTTTGTTGTCCTTCAAAAAACTGAAACTCAAATTGGATGGAGTCCCCCCAAACATATCTGTGAATATCAAAACACCGTTCTTTTGATCGACCTTTTTAAGGCTCTCGTTGATCTTCTTTTTCGATGCTTCAACATCATCGTACCACCCGATGGAAATGGCTTCGATGTTGACCGTCTCACCGAGTATGATCGTCAATGCATTCAGAAGCTCCTCAGCCAGTTTCCCATGGGAGACTATGATTCCACCGATCATTCTTCTACCGTATTTTCTGTTCGTCCTCTAGATCCTATGTGTCCGTAACTAGAGACGGAGAACGTACCATCTTATCTTTGCACAACTCGTAAGGACAATTCAACATTTTACCATCTCTTATCAGTATTTCCAAAGCGGACTTACTTATAGATATCGCGATGGTATACGCGGGCGTTGTAGGACTTGCTCCTCAGGTGTTTTTTCAACTCCTCTCCGAAGACGACCGACCGGTGCTTGCCGCCCGTACATCCCACAGAAATCGTCAGAGTGCTCTTCCCCTCTTCAATGAATCTGGGCATCAGATAATCCACGAACCTGAAAAGTTCCGTCAAGAACCGATCCGCTCCATCGGATTGGAGAACGTACTCGCGCACACTCTTGCTTCGCCCCGTTTTCTCTCTTAAGGTGTTGATATAGAAGGGATTGGGTAAAAATCGGGTATCGAACACCAAATCAGAATCGACCGGTATCCCGTATTTATAGCCAAAACTGACAATGACGACCTGTAATTGCTGAGCTTTCCTCCGGAGAAATCGTCTTGTCAGCATCTTTTTGAGGTCCCAGATACCCAGTGCGGTGGTGTCGATCACCTCATCCGCCATGCCTTTGATCGCAGCCAAACGCTCTCTCTCCAAAGAGACGCTTTCCGCAACAGATCTCTTCCGCCTCAAAGGATGGGGACGCCTGCTCTCACTGAACCTCTGAATGAGAGCTTCATCGGAAGCCTCAAGAAAGATCATCCAGATCGGAATCTTCTTCCGAATGGACTCCAGAACATTCGGGAATTCTGTTGTAAAGCCTTCCTCACGAATGTCAACCACAAGAGCGACTTTTTCAATTTTGAATTCTTCGCGCATCCACAGATCCACAAAACTCGGGATCAACTTGGCAGGAAGGTTGTCAATGCAATAATAACCCAAGTCCTCCATGAAACGGCTGACACTGGTTTTCCCGGACCCGGATAAACCCGTGATGATGAGAAATCTCTCGTCTTTCACTGGGGCTTCCTCTTTTTGTTTTTTCGGTCCTCGAGCGTCTTGTCCAATCTGCCGACGATCTCATGCGGCGCATGGTAACCCGCTTCCCTCAAAAGATGCACTTTACAGGCTAACTCGATCAGAGTAGATATGTTCCGGCCCGGAGCCACAGGGATCGTGATCTGAGGCACGGAAACACCAGCGATCTCTCGATCCCGAGCAAATTCCAGCCCCATCCTATCGTACGTTTTTCCCTCTTCCCATCTCTGCAGATCGATCACAAGCCGGATCTCAGCGCGGGGAGAAACAGCTTTTGCGCCGAAGATCTCCTTTATGTTGATGATCCCTAGCCCCCTGATCTCCATGAAATGCTGGCTCACCTCCGGTGCGATGCCATACAATCGGCCCTCCTCTACAAAACAATCCGTGACATCGTCGGAAATAAAACAGTGCCCTCTCGTGATAAGTTCCAGTGCGCTCTCGCTCTTGCCGACTCCGCTGTCACCAACGATTAAAACTCCCAAACCGAATACCCGGAGCAATCCTCCCGGAATGATCATTTCCAAAGATCCCGATAGAGGGAATGTTTTCTCTGCTTATTCATCTATCCGTTCTTCCTCGTCTCTGATAACATCCAATATTTGTTCGATATCGCCAGCATCCTGGATCTTCGTGATGACACGTTTGGCTTTGCGCACAAGATGGGCGATTGCAGCGAGGATTTGAAGGTTAACGCTTGGATTTTCGGGCGAAGAGACGACGAGGAAGAAAATGTAGGAAGGCTTTCCATCCAGGGCATTGAAGTCCACCCCTTTTTTCGAAATGGCCAACATCACCACAGGATTTTTTACACCCTGCATCTTACAGTGAGGGATGGCGACGCCATCGCCGATGGCCGTGCTGCCCAGCTCCTCTCGCTGCGACAATTTTTCATACAACAGTTTATCTTTGCTTATTTTGTTGCGTTTTTTCAGAAACTCCCCCATTTCCTTGAGGACAGCGTCTCTAGTCGTGCTATTGAGTTCGGGAATCACCATATCGTTCGTTAATAAGCTGTGTACTTTCACCAGATTATCTCTTTCTGAGAAATTATTCGGGTTCGATCAGACCATAATGGCCGTCTTTTCTTCTGTGAAGGACCGCCCATTTTTCGGAATCGAATTTCCTGAAGACAAAAACTTCTTTTTTTCTGGACTCCATCTGAAGAAGCGCCTCCTCCACAGACATGGGTTTTAGAGAAAAGTCTCGACTTGGGATCACTCTTACCGGCTGGTCCTCTGTCTCTGGGAGAATAGGGGCTGGTCCGACCTCTCGATTCTTGCGTCTTTTTCTATCCTGCAGTTTCTCCCGCTCCTTTTTCACTCTCTTATCGATATTGTCAAAGGCCAACCCAATCGAACTGAACATATCGTTCGTTTCTTCCATTGTGTTCAACGTGGCTCTTTTGATCTTGACATTGATTTCGGCTTTGTGTCTGTATTTCTCCACAGAGAGGATAAGATCTGCCTCAACGGGATACCCCAGCAACTTTTCGATAGCCCTCAACCTTCGCTCACAGTGCTTTTTAATCTCGGGCGTGATGCTAGTATGTCTGGCTGTATATTTGATATTCATTGAGTCTCCTCCATCCAATACTTTCTCTTTCTTATGTGGGAAGGGGGTATGCGCAACTGCTTCCTGTATTTCGCCACCGTTCTACGGGCGATCTTAAAATTTTCCTTTGCCAGGATTTCTTCAATCTCGATATCACTCAGCGGATTGTTCCTGTCTTCCTGTTCCACTAGTTTTTTTATTTTCTCTTTCACTCTCAATGAAGAGATCTCTTCTCCAAAATCCCCAGAGAGAGACTTGTGGAAAAAATATTTGAGGGGAAAAACTCCTCTAGATGTCATGATGTATTTGTTTGCGACGACACGTCCCACAGTGGACTCATGCACCCCGATCTCCTGGGCGAGTTCGATCAGAGTCAAAGGTTTGATGAATTCCATACCTTGTTCGATAAAATCCTTTTGTTTATCCACGATGTATTTGGCAACTTTGTAGATGGTTTGGTTACGCTGATTCAAGCTGCGAAGGAACCAGAAGGCTTTTTTCATCCGATCCCTTAAAAACTGGCTCGCTTCGGAGTCATCTTTCGACATTTGAGCCAACATCTTTTTGTAAAAAGAGTTTATTCTCAACCTGGGCATTCCCTCATCATTGAGGATGATCTTCAACTCGTCGTCCTCTTTCCGGACGATGATATCGGGCACAACATAGAATGTTCTTTCTTCGCTATATTTTCTTCCGGGCGCAGGATCCAGTCCTTTGATGACATCGATGTGGTTCTTGACATCGGAAAGAGATATATTCAACACCCTGGCCAACTGAGCAAAATCGGATTTTTCGAGAAGTGACAAGTGTTTATCGATGATCGCTCTCGTCGTCGGATCATCAATTTCATAATATTCCATCTGCGCAAGCAGCGCTTCTTTGAGGTCCATACTTCCAATACCTATAGGGTCGAACCTCTTGATCTTTTCCCTGACCTCATTGACTTTCTCTTCGGAAGCGCCCGTGGCCGAAACGATCTCATCCACGGTTGAGACGAGATACCCATCCTCGTTGATGTTCCCGATGATATGTTGAGCAATGAGGCGATCTTCCTCCTCATAAAAAGTCAGGTTCGACTGCCACTCGAGATGGTCCCAAAGAGTATCTTTCTTGGACACGAAGTTCTCGAAATCGGGCACTTCTCTTTTCTCCACAAAATATGACCGCATGGAGTTATCGAAATATTCTTGGAAATACGCTTCGAGGTCTTGATCCTCCTCTTCTTTTTTCGGTTCTGTCGTGTCGCTCGAACTGGCGATATCGTCATCTTTGGCGAGATCCTTTTCTTCCTCGCTTTTTTCCTGGCTTTTCTCTTCCTCTCCCTTCACATCAGCAGTCTCATCCTCGATCTCCAGCATGGGATTTTGGGAAAGCTCTGTGTCGATGATCTCTATGAGTTCTAGATTCGTCAGAGGAAGGAGTTTGATCGCTTGCTGCAATGCAGGCGCAAGAATGAGCTTTTGCACCTGTTTTTGGTGAAGCTGCTGTTTCATGACCACTTCCGATCTCCTAATCCATTTCCATCCGACGTGTCACTCCAAACCAAAACCCTCTCCGAGATATGTCTTCCTGACTTCCGCAGAAGTAATCAGGTCTTGTGGGGTCCCCTCCTTCAAGATCTTACCGCCATCGATGATGTATGCGCGGTCGGTAATCTTCAAGGTCTCTCTGACGCTATGATCCGTGATGAGCAGCCCGATCCTCTTTTTCTTCAGAGCGATGATGATCTTTTGGAGCTCAATGATCGCCAGGGGGTCTATGCCAGTGAACGGCTCATCCAAAAGAATGTATTCAGGATCGGTAATCAGCGCTCGTGCGATCTCCAGTCTTCGGCGCTCCCCTCCTGACAGCGTGTAGGCTTTGGCTCCGGCGAGTGTATCGAGCCCGAACTCCCTAAGAGTATCTTTGATGCGGCCGTTAGCTCTTGAAACCGAACCTCCGATCATTTCCGGTATGGCCTTCAAATTATCATCGACCGTAAGTTTTCGAAAAACGGAAGGTTCTTGGGGAAGGAGGCAGAGGCCCTTTCGCGCCCTTAAGTACATGGGAAGGTCTGTGATGTCCTCGCCATCGAGAGTAATACGCCCCCCATCTTGAGGAACGAGTCCGAGGATGAGAGAGAATGACGTTGTTTTTCCCGCGCCGTTGGGTCCTAAAAGACCCACGATCTCACCTTTTTCGACCCTGATCGAGACATTATCGACAACCTTCTTTTTGTGATAAATCTTTTCCAGTCCTACCGCTTCGAGATAATTGTTCATATGTCACGATTTTATAACTGTTACAGACCTTTCTCGACCTCTATTTTCGACGACGATTTTACCATCGGCTATGAAAAAAGTCAATTTGGTCCCTTCCGTTTTCCCCTGGTCCTCGGCGATCAGGACCGGACTTCCCGTGAGAACGATCGTCTCCTTATGCACGTCGAACACCGCCCTTTGTCCTTGTCCTTTGTACTGTTCCTGTGTGATCACGACATCGTCTGCCGCAGTGATCCTTTTGATCTGCCCATCTTCCTTGTCCAAGTGAATGAACACGGATTGGGCCTCTAAAAGGATATTCTCCACTCGAAGAGTATTGTTGCCCTGGTAATGCACGATATCCCTGTCAGGGTCATACGACATTTTTTTTGCGGTGATAGTCACTCTCTCCTCGTCTTCCTTATCTTTAGGAACATAAGGAAAAGTCGAACTGATATTACCCTCTGCATTGACCTTGCCAGTATCCTTGTGAATGTTGAGTTCCTCAGCAGAAAGGATATCTTTGTCCTGCCAGACTTTATTGCCTCCATTGAAACTAAAACGATCCTGCGCGGCAAAATATCTCATATTTTGAGTGGTGATAAAAATGGGTTTGTTTTCAGAAAAAAATCCGACAGATGCTTGTCCATCCTCCCCAGTGTTTAAAATCACCTGAACATCTCCGCTTGCATTCACATTGTTATTCTTGCGTGATATTTTGATCATCTCTGCTTTTATGTCTGATTCACCCGTAGATACGTTCGCTTTTTGGGCGTTTTTTCCCCGAGTGACAAGTGAATTTTTGTCGTCTTCAAGGGCGATAGCGTTTCCGCGGATTCTTCTCAAAATCTCTCCGGCTTCGTCTCTTTCAGCGATCTCAGCCTCCTTATTCGCAGAAAATCGCACCAGCTCTCCTTCACGGTTCAGCCGAAACTTTACAGATTTTCCTTGGACCTGAGTCATTTTCCCCGAAAAAGAAAAAAATTTGAAAACACAATCGCCATCAGCGGACACCTGTCGGATCTTGGGGAGATTGAGAAAAGCCTGAACCAACACTTCCTCAGCTTTTATCTCTCGTCTATCACCATGGAGTTCGAGGACGTCCTCATTGGGTGTCCGGGACGAGTTCGATTCGCCCTCTTCCAGCAAAGCTCTTACATCCCCCGTGAATAACATCGTTCTGATATTTTCACTGTTGGCAGTGAGCTTAAAATCGATACGGTCAGATGTGACCCAACTTCGGTTGTGAGTCATGCGGACATTTCCCTCGACCTTTCCCCTCTTTCCTCTCTTCATGAATGAAAAGGAATCTCCTTCTAGCACTATGGGGATAGATGGACTCAAATCTGATATCAGCTCGAGGTGGATGTCCTCCTTGAGCTCCAATGTTCTGCCCTTCATGGAATACACGATTCCCTTCCCGGATCCTGACAGTTTTTCGGAATCAAAATGAACGGGATAATCGCTCTTAAAAATTCTCTTCTCGGTATCGTATTCTAAAAAGGAAACATCGAGGGCAAGGTCTTTAAACAGAGCTTCGGACCGGCCCACGAACTGAAATTGGGTCCCTTCTTTGTCATACACAACTTCATCCCCACGGAGGAAAATATCTTCTCCCTCACTCTTTTCGAAAAAAACGATCTCGACATTTCCATCGAGATGATACTGGTCATCCTCGCCCATGTAGTGTTTGTCAGCCCGGATCCGCAAATTCCCCTTCTGCCCTTCGGCCTCGAAAAACTCGATCTGTTCCTTTTGTTCGAGAATCTCTTGCTCTGCGTTTTCTGTTTCCTGTCCGATCTTCGGCTGATGTTTTGTGTTCGTGATCAGATTGACAGCAATAACAGCCAAAAGGGAAAAAAAGGCGACAACGATGATCGATCTCCAGACTCTGATCCATTGGATCTTGATCCTTTCGATACGCAATAACAAACCAGCCATTTCAGGTTGTGCCCCATGAGTATTATAAATGATTTTAGCGGATATTGATATCCTCGAGCGAGAGATTGAGCCTCTCCTCCCCCAGATAATGAGAGAACTGGAGAGAATAGACCAGATCGATCAGATCTCCTCTCTGCACCTGCTCTGCCCAACGGCCTTTTCCCCATCCCAGGGCTTCGAAGGTCTTTCCGTTTTGCTTGAGAATGAATTTGCAGTGCCTGCCGTTGATCGTTTTTGGAGACGCGATAACCTCTGCCAATTCAGTCAAAAAGATCGGCTTGGGATTTCCGACACCAAAGGGAGAGAGCAGCCGCATGTTTTCAAGGAATCGGATTCCAATTCTATTGAAGTCAAGTCTTGTGTCGATTTGGATTTTCCTCTTCAAGTCATCTTCGGTCAGCTTAGAATCGGCAAATTCGTTGGCATCCCTTTTGAACACGTCCATCCGATCACGCAAAAGTTCACAACCGACAGCGAGAACATGGCCTCCATACGTCAAAAGATGATGATTGGTATTATCCAAACAATCGATAAGCGGGAATTCTTTTATGCTCCTTCCCGAACCAAAGGCTTTTTCGTCTCTGTAGGAAAAAAGGATGACAGGCAGGTGGAAGGTATCTTTCAGCTTTGATGCCACGATACCGATCACGCCCCTGTGCCACTCCTCGCATCCCAGGATCAGCAGTTTGTATTTTTTATGGAGGCCCCTCTCTTCGATCCGTTTTAGAGACTGTTGGAATATTTTCCCCTCGATCTTCTGTCTTTCGGCATTCAATTTGTCCAACTGCCGAACCGCTTCCTCGCTTTCTTCCAGGCTTTCCGTGAAGAATAGCCGGACCGCCAGGTCCGTGAGGCCCAACCTTCCGGCCGCGTTGATCCTCGGGCCGATCTTGAATCCGACATCCCCCACTGTGATCTTCTTGCCCAGGAGTCCGCAGACCTCGATCAGGCTCTTCAGACCGATGTTGTTGACATCCTCCAATTGTTCCAACCCGAACCTGACGAACAACCTGTTCTCGCCTCTGAGAGAGGCGACGTCTGCGATTGTCGCTATGGAAACAAGTTTGAGGTAATGAGGCAGTTGTGACAATTTTCCTTCCGATTCCAAAAGCGCATGGATCAATTTGAACACAACACCAATCCCCGCCAGTCCGCTATCAGGATAGCCTGAAGATTCCAAGACAGGATTCAAAACCGACAGCGATTCCGGTAAAAATGGCCCCGGTTGATGGTGATCCGTAATGATAACATCGATTCCATGCACCTTGGCCCCATTGACAAATTCCACAGCTTTTATCCCGCAGTCGACACTGATCACCAAGGAGCATTCCTTTGCGAGAACGGTGTCTATGTGGGTCTCCTTCATTCCGTAGCCCTGCTTCAGTCTGTCCGGAATAAAATACTCAACTTTTGCACCCAAGGATCGAAGGGCTTTTGTCAATGCGACCACAGATAGAATTCCGTCGACATCGTAATCCCCAAAGATAAGGATGCGTTCGCCAGCAGCGATCGCTTTTTTTATCCTGTTCGTCGCCGCGCGCATGCCCCTCATCAGATAGGGATCGTGAAGGTTCTCCAGTGTTCCGAACAGAAATCGTTGGATGTCTTGTGCGTCGCTTATATTGCGGTTGATCAAGATCTGTGCGACTTCTTGAGGTATTCCCAACTCTCGCGAAAGGGTTTTTGCCTGCTCATTTTCCGGGCGCAAAAGCCATATAGATTCTCGCATAGCCACCTAACTTAACACAATTTAGAGTTGACCTCAATCACTCATTTCAAAAGGCGAGCCGTTCCAAAAACCGCAATGAATGACATTCCGGGTGTTCCGATCAGTGGTTCGAAAACATGCGCAGTTTCCCCAGCGAGGAAACTTCGCTCGGACGTGGGGACTTCGCTCACATTTCCACCAAGGAGATGCAACCTGCCCGCTCAGCCCTTCTCAAGGTTTTCTCTACCGCTCAAGTGCGAACACGCAATATGGCGAGGGATTCCTTGCTATCATGGTTTTGGAACGGCTTACTTTCCAAAGGCGATCGCTTCCATATTCAGAGGTTGATTTTGAAGGGATCGAAAAATATAATGAGTAGGCTGTGCTCGGAAATCTCAAAGATAAACTGTCAAAAACACGTGAGGCCTTCAAAGACAAGTTCGACGAGTTCCTCAAAAGCGATAGGGACAGGGAAGAGATTCTCGAAGATCTTTTAGAAGTCCTCATTCTGGCTGATGTGAGCATTCGATCATCGGAAAAAATCATCAGCTCCCTGCGGGAAAAAACAAAAAAGACAGATCCTTTTCCTAAGATCAAAGAAGTCCTGGCAGAAGAGATCACCGCCATCCTATCCCGTTATCCATCAGAGTTTCGACTGGATCCTCGATCCGTTGTTCTGTTCGTCGGAGTTAACGGCGGGGGAAAAACCACGTCCCTTGCCAAGCTGGCGAACCACTGCTCAAAGAAAGGGCGTAGCTCCCTCCTCGTCGCTGCGGACACATTCCGGGCGGCCGCTCCCGAACAGCTGGCCATTTGGGGAAAAAGACTGAATATGCCTGTCATCAGAGGTCAGTATGGAGCGGATCCAGCTTCGGTCGTTTTCGATGCCGTCCAATCCTTCGAAGCACGGGGGCTCGAGCTTCTCCTGATCGACACAGCCGGGCGGATCCATACGAACGTAAACCTCATGAATGAACTGGAAAAGATCAAAAGAGTCGTTTCCAGAGAGATCGAGGGTGCGCCCCATGAGAGCTTGCTGGTTTTGGATGCCAGCATCGGACAGAACGCTATCAATCAGGCACGGGAATTCCTGAAATTTTCTGGTCTGACCGGAGTCTTTCTCACAAAACTGGATGGAACCGCAAGAGGCGGGAGTGTTATAAGTATCGCCGATGAGCTTGAACTCCCCATAAAATTCATCGGGATCGGTGAAGGAGTGGAGGATATTCTCCCCTTTCGAGCGCAAGAATTTACACAGGCCTTGCTTTTATGAACGCAATAAATCCCAAAGACATCTTCTATCTCCAAATGGCCTATGGTTTGGCTGAAGAGGCCAGAGGCTGGGCAAGCCCAAATCCTCTGGTGGGAGCGGTCATCGTGAAGGGAGACACGATCGTCGGTTCCGGATACCACAGAAAACCCGGACAGCCTCATGCCGAGGTCGTCGCGCTCCGCAGAGCGGGAGCAAAGGCTAAAAATGGAACGGCGTATATCACTCTCGAACCCTGTTCCCACTGGGGACGGACTCCCCCCTGTGTGGATAGCATCATTCAAGCTGGCATCCAAAGGGTCGTCGTCTCCTCCCTGGACCCCAATCCCCTTGTCTACCGAAAGGGCATAGGGAGATTGAAACAGAGCGGCATCTCCACCTCAATAGGCCTTCTTGCAGAAAAAAACGCGCTTATGAACGAATCGTATTTGAAATACATCACCCAAAAAATTCCCTTTGTCACAGTCAAAGCAGCCGTAAGCGCGGACGGCAAAATCGCAACAAAGGCCCTGGAGTCCCGGTGGATCACCTCACGATCCACACGAGAGTATGTTCATCTTCTTCGTGGAGAGAACGATGCCATCATGGTGGGTATCAACACCATACTCAAGGACGATCCCAGGTTGACCGTCCGCCACCGCAATTGGGCCAGGAAACGCATCACCCGGGTGATCCTGGATTCTCAGTTGCGAATACCCCTCCATTCGCGGGTCTGTGCTACCATCGACCGCGGCGATGTCATCGTGTTCACAAGCAAAAAGGCTTCTCCCAATAAAATTCGCGCCCTCACACACAGAGGCATCCAGGTTATACCTCTCTCCAAGCCTGGGAAAAAAATCGAGATCGATCAGGTTTTATCCTGGCTCGGCAGCCACGAGATCGCCAGTGTTCTCGTCGAAGGCGGCAGCTTGGTTCTCTCATCCATTTTTGAAGAAAAATTGGCGGATAAGATCTTTCTCATGCGGTCGCCCAGATTGATCGGAGGGAATGGGGCACCCACGATCTTCGAAGGCCATGGGGCGACGAGAGTAGAAGATGCCCTCCGATTGAAAAGAACACGTCATTTTTCGATCGGGAACGACACCATATGCGAGGGATACTTGTAATGTTTACAGGGATCATAAAAAAAACCGGTTTATTCAAAGGATACAGGTCGGGCAAGCAGGTGATGGTCGTGGAAGAAGCCTCTATAGCCTGTCGATTGGAACTGGGCGAAAGCCTGGCAGTCAATGGGGTTTGCTTGAGCCTTATCCAAAAAGACGGAGACACCCTTTACTTCAACCTGTCCAAAGAAACACT
>JASFEP010000034.1:0-18435 GCA_050124775.1 Candidatus Aminicenantota bacterium | reverse complement strand
CGAAAATTTTCTGGAGGTTTTCTTCCGGGGTGTAACTCAGGCTGAAAGAGTGGAGATAGGCGCCTTGTCTCAAGTTGATGTCTTCTTTGTACTTTGTGTAAGCCCCATCGGTGTCGACGAACCTGTAACCGAACTTGAGATCTCCCTTGAACTTTTTCGCACCATCATCCGCTGAAAGAAAAAATGTCATCGAGAAAATAAATCCTAACAATAAAACCGGCAAAATAGCTTTTATTCTTCTCATTTCGCTCTCCTATTTCAGAAAGATCTGGCTCAGGTTAGAACCGTGAATGGTTGCATGACAGCTTGTGCAATTTGTGGAGTAGGAGTCGAAGCGCTCGTGCCAGTCAGGTGCTGCTCCGTGGCAACTGAAGCAGAGGTCAGCGACGCTGTGGAATGTCAACATGTGCCTGTTCGGACTTCCGTGGACATCATGGCATGCGGAACAGCCTTCGATCCTCGATGCTTCATGTTCATACAGGTAAGGTCCTTCTTTATCCGTGTGGCACTTGAAGCAGGATTCGTGCTTGAAGCCTCCCAACCGCTCTCTTGTGGCGGGGACGTGAGGGTCGTGGCAAGATGAACAATCCATAATCCCTTCCTGAAGTCTGTGGCGCTCGTTCAACTGGAACTCGGAAAAAACTTCCTGATGACACACATAACAGGTTTTTGTCTTCCCGACCTTGAGGAGTGACGGATTCGTTTCTTCTCCATGTATGCCATGGCAAGAGGAGCAGTCCATGGACGCTTTTCCATGGGGGCTGGCAAAGTAAGCAGAATTGGATTTCATGTGGCATGTCAGGCATTTGTCGGTCTTTGCATTTGAAATGTCTGTGGATTTAAATGCAAAGATATTCGCTCCCCCTCCTTCTTCGATGTGTGTCTCCGCATCGCCATGGCAGGCCGTACAACTGTTGTTTACGGCATGTGGCTTGGACATAAAGGCTTTGGCCAAATCTTCATGGCATTCAGCACAAGTGTCGATATCCGCTTCTTGAGCGACAGGTTTTGAAGCGGATAGATACCCGGCAATGACTAAAGCTAATGCGATGAACACGATTGTCTGGGGGGAGAACCATGTTTTCAGTCGTGTGAATTTTGTGTGCAACATAGGCCTCCTATGAATCGGTTTATCCTTTTATGTTTTTATCCTGTATCCCTTGAGATAGAGCCCTGATTTGTCCTGAATCAAAAGGTTTCTCGATAATGGCACGTACGGATACGCCTTCGATTTGAGGCTCGATCTGTCTTTGAGATTGGGCGGACAGGATGATTATTTGTGTTTCCGGATGAGATTTCTGTATTTTTTTCAGCATATCAATACAGGTCTCGTCTTCGATCTCGAAATCAGCAAAAATCAGCTCGTAGCGAAAATTTTCAGTTTGACGAAAAGCATCGTTGACGTTGGAAACGGTATCTACATGATGGCCATCCTGGGTCAGGATTTCCTTCAAAGACCACCGGATAAGCTTGTCATCGTCGATAATGAGTACTTTTAACATAAATACACCTTTAATCCGATAATATATATAGCAATTGTCGTGCCAAGAGGAATGATTCGCGAAATTCGATGGAAATCGCAGAAAATAATAAGGTTATAGTTTCATTGATTTCTCCGGGTGAAAAAGGCCCACGAGTGAACGGGTGATAGCGACCCAAAGTGGGGGATATCACCCGATTTTTCAATCGCTGAGATGTTCCGGTTTTGGGAGAAATACGATAAAGAGGGAGGATTATTCAGGATTTAGATCTTTGGATGTGATGTTCCATTTTTTCAATTTGTAACGCATGGCATCTCGTGTGATGCCTAAAGCTTTTGCAGCTTTGGATTTGTTCCCGCGAGCACTGTTCAGAGCACGGATCAAGAGATCTTTTTCGGCCTCAGCCAGAGTCAAAGTTCCTCCGGGAGCTTGTCTCTTGGGATACGTGGGAAATGAAGCATGTCTTTCATCTGAATGGAAAGGGAGATGTTTTGCCGTTATGTAAGGCCCCTGTTCGAAGATCATGGCTCTTTCTATGGCATTTTTCAATTCCCGGACGTTTCCAGGCCAGTCATAATCGAGGAACAGTTTGCGGGCTTCTTTATCGATAACCTGGATATTTTTCCTGAATCGGATATTGTCTTTTCGGACAAAGAAATGTGCGAGAGGAAGGACATCGTTTTTTCTTTCCCTCAAAGGTGGGATGTAGATGGGACATACATTGAGTCTGTAGAAAAGATCTTGGCGGAACTTTTCCTCTCTGGTCACCGATTCAAGATCCTGGTTTGTAGCGGCGATCACGCGGATATCGACTTCGATATCTTTGAGTCCTCCCACACGCTTGAATGTCTGCGTCTCTAAAAACCGCAACAACTTTGCCTGCAAAGGAAGACTCATCGTCCCGATCTCGTCAAGAAGGAGTGTCCCCATGTGCGCAAGTTCGACTAAGCCCTTTTTCTGTTGTTTGGCGTCGGTAAAGGCTCCTTTCTCGTAGCCGAATAATTCGCTTTCCAGGAGATTCTCAGGAATGGCAGAACAGTTTATAACCTGGTACGGTGCCGTTTTCCTTCGGCTCAGAGCGTGAATAGCCTGTGCTAAAAGGTCTTTTCCCGTTCCACTCTCACCCTGCAAAAGCACGATGGTGGCCTCGCTCTGGGCGACAATCCGGGTTATCTCCAAAATCTTTTTCATCGTTTCGGATTCTACGACGATAGAGGCCGGATCAAACTGTTTTTGTTCTTTTTCTTTGTAGTAAGCGACTTCTTTCTTCAGAGATGCCGTTTCCAATGCGTTGTTCACTGCACTTCGGAGTTTCAGGTTGTCTATCGGTTTTGTGATAAAATCGTACGCTCCGCGGCGCATAGCGACCACTGCATCGTCGATCGATCCGTAAGCCGTGATCATAATTACTGGGATTTCCGGCCATTGTCTCCTTATCTTCTCAAGAAAATCTATGCCTTTCTCATCTGGAAGATTGACATCGAGAAGCACCAGGTCAGGTGGTTCCGTCTCTAGTACACGTCTTCCCTCCTCACAGTTTTCGCTTTCGATCGTTTCGAAGTTCCATTCGGATAGTTTTTGGATGAGACTCCATCGGATGAGCTTCTCATCATCGATAATAAGTATCCTCTTTCTGATCATGGCTACTCAGCCTTATGGATTAGAGGAAGACGAATGGTAAAAACCGCTCCCTTTCCTTCCTCGCTTTGGATATATATTGATCCCTTGTGGGCCTCGATAATCTTTTTACAAATGGAAAGCCCCAGACCTGTCCCTCGTCTCCGTGTCGTGAAAAAAGGATTGAAGACTTGAGAGAGATGTCCGGCTTTTATTCCTTTTCCGTCGTCCTTGATCATGATTTCCAGCCATCGGTCGTTCTTTCGAGCCATAGCGATCGAAATTTTGCCTTTGTCCCTTATCGCAGCGATACTGTTTATTAAAAGATTGAGAATGACTTCCTGGATCTTGTTTTCATCACAAAGAATATGGATTCCCTCTGTGGGTCTTTCATATTGGAACTCGATGTCTTTTTCCTGTGTTTGGGATTGAGCGAGATGGATGGCTCTTTGGATGCATTCCGTAGGGTCGGAAGGTTTCAATTGGACTTCTTTTGGGCGTGCATAACTCAACAGGTCTTGGACGATGTTGTAGATGCGGTCTGTTTGGTGGAGGATCTCTGTGAAGATTTCTTTTTCAGGAGCTTTGTCGTCTGTCCTATCGGTTATGATTTCCAATGCGCCCTTGATGCCGGCAACAGGATTTTTGATCTCGTGTGCCAAACCTGCAGCCATTTCTCCCATGGAAGCTAAGTGTCCGGCACGCTCCATTTCTCTGTTGTGAAGCTCCGCGATCTCCATATTGGCTTTCTTCAGGTTCGCGACCATAATATTGAAGCTTCTGGCGAGATCTCCTATGTCGTCATTTTTTTGGGGTTGAAGATAAACACCAAGATTTCCCCCTTGAACTTTTCTCATTTGATCTTTGAGCTCGGATAGAGGGCGGTTAATGATCCTTTCGAAAAGACGGAGGATGATAAAAATGAGTATAACCAGCGCGAGAAGGCTTATACCAATGGTCATGAATTGATTCTTATGGATGAGATAGGCTGTAGCTGCTTCTTCGAGATTCACCTGTAAAATTCCGATCACACTATTTTCAGGCGAGTGACAGGCATGACACTCCCCTTTATTCTTGATGGCATAGAAGCTCTGATGGGATGAGATTGGCTGAATTTGTGAGACCTTTGTTTTATCTAACTTAGAGTAAAATTTGACTAGTTTATTAATCTGGCTTTCTTCGATATATTTACCCTTTTCGCCAGGATCTGAGGATCTTAGTATTTTCCCCTCTGTATCGATCAAGCGAAGACTCTTAATGTTATTGGATTCTGTAAGGCGCCTCAGGGATGGGCCGATATCCTTTGGTTTCCCTTCTTGCATTTGGTGAGTAGCATTGCACTCAATCATCGAGCCTACAAGCTCTGCCTTCTGATGATTCAATCTGGTAATGATGCTTTTTTGCGTAGATAGATAAAGGTACGTCATAATGGTCCCGGCAAGGAGTCCTATGACAATCACATGGAGAATAATCTTATGTCTGAGATTCCAATCTATCAATCTCAAGTTCATTCTTTTTCTCTTCTGTTTATCAAAACTGCACCATAAATTCCGTTCCCTTGTCTGTATTGAGTTCGATTTTTCCGTGGAGTTGATCGACGAGATCATTCACAATCTGCATACCGATGGTGGCTGTATTTTTAAAGTCAAAACTTTTAGGAAATCCTATCCCGTTATCGAAAAAACGAAGGATGTACTTTCCATTCTCTTTTTTCCTGATTTCTATGATGATTTTGCCTTTATTGTTTCCATGGAATGCATGCTTTAGAGAGTTGGATAACATTTCGTTAATGATGAGGGCGAGTGGGATAGCTTTGACAATATCCAGATAGATGTTTTGAACTTTATTCGTTATGTTTACGCCTTTTTCCCTTGAGGGATAGAGAGTAGAAACAAAACGGACTAGCCGTGTGGTAAATTCGGCGAAATCGATTTTTGAGAGACTCGGGAAGCTGTATAACCGCTCTTTAATATATGCAATGGTTTTGATTCGGCTTTGAATCTCCTGTGCAGCTTTGACCGGCGAGTGTTCCTCTTTGGTCCTGGATAATTTTTCCATCATCCGGAAAAAAATTTCGAGATCGAACCTAATCTGGCGGTTGATTTCTTTGAGTAAAATATCTTTTTCTTGTAAAGCCGATAAGATAAGATCTTCGGCCAATTTTCGTTCATGAATATCCCTAACAATGCTCAAAATGACTTTCTGACCTTTGTAATCGACATACCGCGCACTTACCTCTACAGGCATTACAGTGCCGTCTTTTCTCCGATCGGCCGATTCGAATATCGCTACGCCCTCCTTTTTGAGCAGACTCATTCGCTCGCTAACTCTTTTAGAGAATTCGTGAGTCACCAAATCCTTCAGGGACATCTTGAGCAATTCTTGTTTTGTGAATCCTAGCCGTTTGTACATCGTCCGATTGACATCGAAGATGCGACCTTCGGTGTCGTGAATGATGATTCCATCATTGGCGCTCTCGAATATCATCTTGTATAAATTTTCAGATTCAAGGAGTGCTTTGGTAACGTTTTTATGTTCTGCCTTGAGTCTTTCAATTTGAACGACCTTTTGATGGAAATCTTGGAGTTCTTGGATAAGTCGTTCCTTCGTTTTTGTTTCGTTTTTCATTTTCCTCTTTGTGGTTTTGGATGTCGGTTTCTCAATTTGCCAGTCTACAAACCTAAATACTATCTGGTTTTTTTCCACTGGCGGGAGAAGAAAAAAAACTCGCTTCAAAAACGATAATGCAATCCATATGTTTAACCATTAAAACCTTATTCTTGTCTCCCCCTGAGAAACTGATGTGATTCAGAGGCAAAATCGATTTTGAAATATAAATACTGTTGCCGAATGATCGAAAAAATGGATCTAATCCGTTACTTCTTCTTGCTTTTCTTCTTTTTTTTCTGGCTCTCTTGCTCTGCGAGGTCTTGAAGAGTCAAGCTCTCGAAATAATCCTTCAGCATGGAACTGGCTTCTTTCCAAACCTCGTGTGTTGCACACTCGCCAGTCCGTTCACAGTAGTCATGGTCTTCCACACATTCCACAAGGCACATGGTTCCTTCCAGGGAATCGAGAATATCGCTGAGTTTGATCTGTGAAGGATGGCGCGCCAGGATATAGCCTCCCCCTGCACCGCGTATGCTTTTGACGAGCCTATTGATCTTCAAAGGAATAATTATCTGTTCCAAGTACCGAATCGAAAGATTCTCCTCATCAGATACGTTTTTAAGAATAATTGCGTCGTTCCCATTATTATAATTGTGGGCGAGATTCAGCATCAACCGAGTGCCGTATCTTCCCTTTGTAGAAAGCCTTATCATCTAACTCTCCTCTCGACTATAATTTAGACAGATATAGTCAATATTATCCTACAAAATATACCATCCTATTTCAACATAAATTTATAGAAATTATAGAGTTTCCTTTCTGAAAAGTTTTTGCTAAAATTTGTAAAACATGAAAATAACACATTGGGCATTGGTTCTTTTATTTTTTTCGGGAGGATTGGTTTTGAAAAGTGCGAGCCTTGATGACAATCGAATAGACCTTGGCGCTCTTCTTCCTCATGAGATAAACGGCTGGGAAGCGGCAGAAGAGGATAAGCTTTTTGATCCGGAGACGATATTCGACTATATAGACGGAGCGGGAGAGGTTTACCGGGCATTCAATTTCAAATCCCTTCTGGCCAGAAAGTTTGCTAAAGAAGGCCAGCCGGATATCCTTGCGGATCTTTTCGACATGGGCTCCTCCAAAGACGCCTTTGGGATTTTCTCCCACAGTCTCGAAGAAGGAGAAATTGCAATCGGTCAGGGGGCTACTTACATGGGAGGGCTGCTTTCATTCTGGAAGGGTCGGTTTTTTGTCTCGCTTTATTCGGAGGAGGAGACTGAGGAGGCCGAGGAGGCTCTTTTGGCATTAGCGAAGGGGATCGCTGAATCGATAAAAAATAAAGGCAAAATTCCCGGCATTGTCTCGCTTTTTCCCCCTGAGAGTCTGGACCGATCGAAGATCCGTTATTTTCACAGTTATATTATCCTCAACTACCATTTTTTCGTTGCGGACGAGAATATCCTCCACCTGGAGCCAACGACAGACGCTGCCCTTGGGCTGTATAATTTAAATGGAGAGAGCTCTTACTTACTCCTTGTCCGTTATGGAAACGAGCAGAAGGCTAAAAATGCCCTTGATAGTTTTTTGTCTGTTTACATGCCAGATGCGGGAGGGTCGAAGAGTGTCAGGACTGAGGACGGCAAGTGGACAGCCACTCGATTGAGCGGTGATCTGTTGAGTGTGATCTTCAATGCTCCGTCTGCATCCCAAGCCAAAGAGATCCTCGATCGAGTTAAAATTAATAGCCAATAAGAGCATCGACAAGCTTAATTGCTTTTTTTTGAGGATTTAATCCTCTTCTCTTAAATCTAAGGAGGTCCTGAATGAAAAAAATAATCACCCGACGTGATTTTCTGAGAGCGACGGCTGTATCGCCTCTAGCTGGAGCGTTGAGTTCATATCGTAATCTGCCGATTCGCTATAAAAATTCTTTGCACTCTTCAAGCCAGACCGGTGAAGATAAAACTAAAGTCGTGCTCATAAGGAACGAAAATGCTCTTTCTGGTTTCAAGAGACCGAATAAAGAGATTGTCCAGCAGATGCTCGATGAAGCCATCACGACTTTGTTTGGAGAAAAGGATCCGGTTCTTGCGTGGAAGCGAATAACGAACCCTACAGATATCGTTGGAATCAAGTCGAATGTGTGGCGCTACCTTCCCACGACGTCGGAAGTAGAGGACATTATCAAGAGACGAATTCTCGATGCAGAAGTTCCGGAGGAAAATATCGGCATCGATGACAGGGGCGTGAGGCGGAATCCTCTCTTTCAAAAGGCCACAGCCATCATAAATGTACGCCCCGCCCGAACACACGATTGGTCCGGTATCGGCGGTTGTATCAAAAATCCTATCATGTTTTCCCCAAGTCCGCCTAAATATCATCCCGATGCCTGTGCCGACTTAGCCACACTGTGGGATCATCATAACCTAAGGGAACGGGTTAAGCTAAACATCCTTCTTGTTTTGAGTCCCCAATTCCACTCGACGGGTCCGCACAGTTATTCCGATAAACATGTTTGGCCGTATAACGGAATTTTGGTCAGCCAGGACCCCGTCGCTGTGGATTCTGTCGGCCTTAAAATCATCGAAGCTAAAAGATTAGAGTATTTTGAGGAGAACAGGCCCTTTCAGACCCCGGCCAAGCATATACAGCTTGCGGAAACACGGCACCATCTTGGGATTGCAGACCCGAACAAGATCGATCTGATTAGGCTGGGTTATACAGACGAAATTCTGATTTAATCCCCTGAATTATTCATAAAAGTAGCTGACGCCACCATTCAAAAAAACATTCACTTATATATTGTCAGCTCCTTTTCCCCTACGGGCGAACCGATCTTGCAGCATCGGCTTCGTCGCAACTCATTCGTAGTAGATGACTACGACTTCATGAGTCACTTCCTTGCCGCTACTGCAACCTCGGTCCGTGAATAATCCATATTTATCCTGAATTATTCATAAAAGTAGCTGACGCCACCATTTAAAAAAACATTCACTTATATATTGTCAGCTTCTTTTCCCCTACGGGCGAACCGATCTTGCCACAAAGCCTTCGTTGTCGCCCTTTCGAGGGTGTTCACAGCAGCTTCGTGTGCCGTTATCCAACCTTTATGAGCGGGTGGGGTGGGTTGACTTCAGGTCGTGGACAATTCAGGTGACTCGGTGGGAGAGGATTTTTTCCGTCTGAGTGTTCCGATGTTAAAATCCTCAAAAATAATGGAAATGGCGATCTTCGTCATAAATGTAAAAATCAAGAAGCCTATTGAAAAAATCCCCGCAGACACCTTGATCTCAACTAGCGAGGGGCGGTAGATGTAAATCTGACCTAACGAATCCGGCGTAAATCCGGGAATGAGCAGAGCGATCCCTTTTTCGATATAAACACCGAACCAGATCAGTATGGCTCCAATATTTAATGTGATCACGTTTTTACGAGTGGCAGGGATCAAAAAAAGCAGGAATGCTGTGATACTGATAATGAGCGATACCCACCCATACATCACAATATCGCGATTTTCCCCCACGCCCTTGAACAGATACTCCAAGTGCACCAAGTGTTCCGTATTGGAATAGACCTCTTTGAACACCTCGGCGAAGAAAAAGAAAAGATTGAGGAACATCGCGTAGGCCATGAGCTCGGCGATCTTCCAGATCGCTTCGTCCTTGATCTCGAAGGTCGTAGTTTTTTTCAAAATCTGAAAGAGGATAAGGAGCACTGCGGGACCCGAGCAGAAGGCTGAGGCCAAAAATTTTGGGGCGAGCAGGGCGCTATTCCAGTACGGCCGACCAGCAATTCCGTTGTAGAGAAAGGCGGTGATGGTATGGATCCCGATGGCGACCGGAATGGAAAACAGTATCAGAGGCGTTAACAAGCGTTTGTTGTAATCTCTTCTGTAGAAAAGCGTGTAGAGGAGGTAACCGACTATTATCAGATTCAAGAAAAAATACAATGTTAGCACTACGGAATCCCATGCGAGAAGTGAGGCTGGAAGGCTAAGTCTTCCGATCTCGGGTATCATGTGCCACAGCCGAAGAGGTTTGCCCATATCGACGATAACAAAAAGAATACACATGATCACGGCGCTGATAGCGAGCAATTCTCCGAAGATGACCACTTCCTTGAGAGGTTTCCAGTTGTATATGTAAGCTGGGATGACCAGCATTATGGCTGCTGCGGCCACGCCCACAAGAAAGGTGAAATTCCCGATATAAAAGGCCCACGAGATGGGATCTCTCATGTTGGTGACAAGCAATCCATGTTTGAGCTGCTCGATATAGCCCGTACCCCCCCATACAGTCAGAGCAAAAAGAAATGCCACCCAGAGGTAGTACCGTTTGCTACCATGGGTTACGATCCGAAAACTCTCTTTGAGAAAACGAATAAATTTCAACATATCACCTTGAACATTCGATCACGTTCCATAAATATAGTAGAATTTTGGCTGAGTATTGAGCTCCTCTTTGAGGATGATTACCCTTTTGTTTTCAAGAATATACCGAATTTCACTCTCCTTATCCAAAAGGTTACCGAATTTCCTGGCTCCAACAGGACATGCCTCCACGCATGCGGGATAACGCCCCTCTCGAATCCGTTGAATACAGAAGGTACACTTTTCCACCACACCCTTATACCGTGGACGATTACCGAGATAATGTGTGTCTGGATTGACGTTTTTCGTGTTGAGTTCCACTTTTCCCCAGTTGAAATGACGGGCGCCGTAAGGGCATGCGGCCATGCAGTAGCGGCACCCTATGCACCAGTTGTAATCCACAACGACAATTCCATCAGATGTGGTCCAGGTTGCACCGACGGGACAGACCTTTACACAGGGAGGGTTCTTGCACTGTTGACACTGGACGGGCAGGTAAAAATGTCCTTCATGCGGCACTTCCTCGCGGTCGTAGTACAGATCGGCGTGTATAAAATCAATGCCCTTCTCTTTTTCCATCTCCAAGACCTGGATCCAGTGTATCTGGGGATCCCGGGTCTGATTGTTCTCTTCTATACAGGCGTAAACACATCTGCGACAGCCGATACATCTTGAGATGTCCAGTGCATAACCAAAGAATGTATGAGGTATGGCTTCCCGGTCCGTAACGGAAAACTTCTTACCATATTCTTGGGTGTACTCCTCCTCGAGACGCTGCAGGATTTTTGCGATCTCTTTTTTGGATAACGATCTGAAATCTCTCTGGAACAATTCTTCCCGAGTTTCCTTCGAGCATGCACTGAGTGCGACAGCGGAAGATGTGACCGCTGCTGCTTTCAAAAATGACCTCCGATTCAACTTCGAGGGAGAAAAGATATTTTTAAATAAACTCATCTGATCGACCCCGGCTTTTTCGGTGGCGGTTCCGGTTGCATTTTCTTAAACTTCGGGGAGTGGGGATCATGGCAGTGAGCACACAGGAGGTATTGCTTCTGTCCGTTCCAGCTCCCCGTCCTTCGCCCATGAATACCCGCTCTCCAATCCCTCAACTTGGGGCCATGACACTGGCCGCAAAGCTTGTAGGACTCTTTAAAATCGATCAATTCTCCACTTGCCGAATGCAACATGTCTCGATTTTCGGCATCGTGACAGTCCATGCACCACCGGTTTTCTTCATCATGCTTAAAAACAATATCATCGTGGAATTCTTCCAGTTCCCTTCGTTCGGGATTGACTTCCATATCGGCATGACACTCCGTACATGGAAATATCCCTTCACTTAATGGAGGAGGCGGAAGCTGAATATCCATCTGTTCCTCTCCTACAAAAGATTGTTGATCGATTTGCTCCAGGCCTAGCGCTTGGCCGTTTGTCATGAATGAGTGGAAATAAATAAGCGAAATAAGTATAAGGCTTGTGGCTCCCATCATGAATACAAATTTTCTCATTTCCAAAAAATATCGAAATTCATATCAATTTTCTAGAATTTGTAAGTTTTATTATAAACACCACTTTTTTTAAAATGTCAACACATATGGTTGTAAATCTATTATCGAAGGCCGAAGATCAACGTCCCGATGCGGACGATGTTGGCGCCTTCCTCAATCGCCACTCGGAAGGAATTTGTCATCCCCATGGATAAATATTTCATTTCCACATTGGGGATCTCCATATCTTTCACAGCCTCGAATATTTGTCTCGTCTCAATGAAGTAAGGACGGGCATTCTCCGGGTCGCCGAACATAGGCCCCATGGTCATGAGTCCTTGGATTTTTATCCCCTTAAAATGCGCTATTTGTCTTATGAGGCCTTCTGTCTCTTCGGGTAAAACACCGAACTTCTGAGGTTCCTTCCCGCTGTTGATCTCGATCAGGATGGGCATGATTTTGCCCTTGGCAAGGCAGCGCTTGTCGATCTCCTCGGCAAGGCTGACAGAGTCCACCGTTTCGATCATGTCGAAGATCGCGACGGCTTTTTTCGCCTTGTTCTTTTGGAGATGCCCGATAAAATGCCACTTTACATTATTGCCGATGACAAGGAATGCCGCTTGCGCTTCCTGGACATAATTCTGACCGATGATATTCACTCCGGCATCGACGGCCTCCCGGATCTCTTCAAGTGTGCGTGTCTTTGCAGCAGCGACCAGTTGCACTCCTTGGGGTAATTCATCCAGAAGTTTTTTTACATTTTGTGCGATCATTCGCATTTTTCAGGTTGTTATTGACACGGTCGAGACAGCCTCATTATAATACAAGCCTTAAATGATTTTCGCAATTGCCGGGATTCGGTGTTTTGCTACTTTCTCAAAATAATTCAGATATCGAAGGAGGAGTTCTATGAGTGATATCGTTATCGCCGGAGCGGTCAGGACAGCCGGTGGAAAGTTTGGAGGCTCGTTCAAAAATGTATCTGCAGTCGAGCTGGGGGCTCAAGTTTTAAAAGAATCTGTACAAAGAGCTGGGGTCGAACCACAGCAAGTGGATGAAGTCGTTTTCGGTACGGGCTGGCAAGCCGGATTGGGACCCAACATCGGACGTCTCGCGACTGTCAAGGGAGGGATGCCGGTCGAAGTGCCTGCATTCACTGTGAATAAACGGTGCGGTTCCTCTCTGAGAGCGACATCATTAGCGGCGCAATTGATCAAGGCCGGAGATGCAGATGTGGTGCTTGTCGGGGGCTCGGAGAACAGCTCCCAGGTGCCCTTTATCGCCGATAAGGCACGATGGGGGTACCGAATGGGAGATGGCAAAATGGTCGATGTCCTTCACAAAGACGGATTTATGTGTCCGCTCGCCGGCCATCTGATGGGAGTAACAGCAGAGACTCTTGTTGATAAATACGGCATCAGCCGGGAGGAAC
Organism: Candidatus Aminicenantota bacterium; assembly: GCA_050124775.1. Taxonomy (GTDB): domain Bacteria; phylum Acidobacteriota; class Aminicenantia; order Aminicenantales; family Aminicenantaceae; genus WTAW01. Next base: position 5,436 of record JASFEP010000034.1, on the reverse strand, counting down.
AGGATGCGTATGCCGCCGAATGCCAGCAAAAGACCATCAATGCCGTGAAAGAGGGGCGGTTCAAAGATGAGATTCTCCCCATAGAAATACCGGTGAAAAGAGGACAAACAGAGATATTCGATACAGAAGAAATTCCGAGAGAGGGCGTTACGGCCGAAAAGTTGGCCAAGCTTCCACCCGTCTTCAAAAAAGACGGAACGGTCACGGCGGGAAACAGCTGTGCGCTCTGTGATGCTGCGGCTGCGGCTGTGGTTCTCAGAGCAGAAAAGGCGGAGGAACTCGGCGTGACACCGATGGCACGGATCGTCGCCTATGCCCATGCAGGTGTGGATCCTGCTATCATGGGAATTGGACCTGTGCCAGCCGTTCACAAAGCCTTGGATAGAGCAGGCCTCAAACTGGAGGACATCGACATCATCGAGCTGAATGAGGCTTTTGCCGCGCAGATCCTGGCCGTGGAACGGGAGCTCAAATGGGATCGCTCGAAAGTCAATGTGAATGGGGGAGCGATCGCTCTCGGTCATCCTGTCGGTGCAACGGGAATAAAGATCCTGACGACACTCCTCTATGCGATGAAAAATCAGAATAAAAAGATGGGATTGGTCAGTTTATGCATCGGGGGCGGACAGGGCGTCGCCATTATTCTCGAGAACTTATCCTAGTTGTCGGGTGAACGAAGCGTGGACAGACTGATTCACGAAAGAATCGATAGAAATAAAAGAGTGGGATCAGCTTCCCGCACGGACCGCTAAAAAGGAGGAATCATGGAAATCAAGAAGCCAATCGTGATAGGCAGTGGAATCATGGGGGCGGGCATCGGCCAGCTCTGTGCACAAAGGGGATTGGATGTCATCGTGACCGATGTGTCCGATGAGATCATAGATAAAGCCAGGAATAAAATAGCCAAAGGCCTCGAGAAACGGATTGAAAAAGGGAAAATTAGCCGGGAAGATATGGATTCTATCCTCTCCCGCATGAGATGGTCTACGGATATGAATCTTGCCGAAGAGAGCGATTTTGTTATCGAGGCTGTATCCGAAAACATCGACCTCAAGGAAGACATCTTCAAAAACCTGGATGCGATCTGCACACCTGATACTATCCTGGCCACAAACACGACGGCCCTCTCCGTGAGCGAGATTGCTATGGCGACAGAGCGGCCAGATAAGGTGATCGGTATGCATTTTTTCAACCCGGCGGTCATCATGAAGCTGGTGGAGATCATCCGGGGCGATGAGACTTCGGACGAGACCGTCGAGAGGACCAAAACATTCGCTGAGTTTTTGGGAAAAACCCCTGTCGTCACTTTTAAGGAGGCGCCAGCCGGTATCGTGAGCCGGGTATTGGCCAGCCTGTTAAATGAAGCAGCGACCGTATACGCCGATGGGATTGCTTCTGCCGAAGATATCGACGAAGCGATGAAGTTGGGCGCCGGCCATCCTATAGGACCTCTAGCCCTCATCGATATGATCGGCCTCGATATTCATCTTGCGAAGATGGAGACCCTCTATGGAAAACTCAAGGACGAACGCTACAAACCGCCCGAAATTATTAGACAAATGGTCGCTGAGGGTAAGCTTGGCAGAAAAGCGGGTCAAGGTTTCTATAAATACTGATTCTTTTGGTCCCTTGTTTCACTGATAAAACCGCTTGTTTTGATAGTCTGCCGAGATTGTGTCTTTGCCTCTATCTTGAACAACGGAGGTTCAACATAAATTTTGTGTTAAAAAGGAGTCAAAGATGGATTTTGATTTGAACGAAGAGCAAAAAATGATCCAGGACACCATCCGGAAGTTCGCTGATGAAGAAATTGCGCCCGTTGCCGCAGAGAACGACAAGAAAGGCGAATTCCCGCGTGATATATTTGATAAATTAGCTGGCCTGGGTTTTATGGGAACGCCTATTCCAGAAGAATATGGGGGCGCAGGCTTTGATTATATAAGCCATGCGATTGTCGCTGAAGAGATAGGACGGGCGGATTCCTCCATGCGTGGTACCTACTCGGTTCAAGTATCACTTGTGGAGCTCCCGATCTTAAAATTTGCTAGTGAAGAGCAGAAAAAAAAGTATCTGCCGAAGCTGACCAGCGGTGAATGGATCGGCTGCTTCGGTCTCACGGAACCCGATGCAGGCAGCGACCCGGCCAGTATGGTGGCTACAGCGAAAGAGGATGGGGATTATTACGTGCTCAACGGTCAGAAAACGTGGATCACCAATGCCGGCATTTCAGATCTGGCAATAGTATATGCAAAAACAGATCCGGATGCCGGATCGAGAGGTATTACCGCTTTTCTCGTGGAGCGAGGATTCGAAGGCTTCTCCACGCGTGACCTACACGATAAGCTGGGTCTGCGTGCGTCCAACACGGGCGAGATCTTTCTCGAAGATTGCCGCGTTCCCAAAGAAAACGTGATGGGAGAGTTGAATAAGGGTTTTAAGATCGCCCTGAAGACCTTGGAGTTCGGTCGATACACGGTAGCGGCAGGATGTGTCGGTGCGGCACAGGGGTGCATAGATATCTGTAAAGAGCACGCCAAACAGCGCGTTCAATTCGGAAAGCCCATCGCAAGTTTCCAGCTAATCCAACAGATGATCGCAGATATGGTCGTGGAGTGTGAGGCAGGGCGTTTACTGGTTTACCGTGCAGGAGACCTCAAGAACAAAGGTCTCCCCAACCTGAGAGAGACGTCCATCGCCAAATACTACTGCAGCGAGATGGTGAACCGTGTGGCCTACAAAGCCATTCAGATCCACGGCGGCTATGGATTCTCGGGAGAGTATCCTGTTGAACGTTTTTACCGCGATGCCAGGATCAACACCCTCTATGAGGGAACCTCCCAGATCCAACAGCTTATTATCGGGGCTATTGAGCTGGGTGTCCGCGCCTTCACCTAATATTGATTATTCGTAAAAAATGTCGATAAGGGCCACTTCTTCGATATATGTAAAGGGTTGGGGTGGGTAAGAGGTGGAGTGGGTGGGCCTCGGTCCGAGAATAATCCACATTTATACGTCAAGTTCGGCAAAATGTTTTTAAGTTATTCAAGGAATCTTTAAGAGGAGGAGATGATGTATAAAACACTTATATATGAAAAGAAGGATAATATCGGAGTTCTGACTGTAAACCGGCCGGAGAAGTTGAATGCGCTCTCCAATGAGTTGACTGAAGAGCTTGGACAATTTCTGAGTGATGCGGAGAAGGATGCAGATCTGCGGGTGTTGGTGATCACCGGGGCGGGTGAAAAGGCTTTTGTGGCTGGCGCGGATATCAACGAGCTTGTCGAGCGAGATGGGAGAATGGGGAGAGACGTTTCCCGTTTCAGGCAGGATCTTTTTGCCCGTATAGAAAATTTGCCTGTTCCTGTCATCGCTGGTGTGAATGGATACGCGCTCGGAGGTGGTTTGGAATTGGCCCTCGCTTGCAATATCAGGATCGCCTCCGAACAGGCCCAATTCGGCGCTCCTGAGGTCAAGTTGGGAATTATCCCGGGAGATGGAGGCACACAGAGGCTTCCCCGTTTGGTCGGACTCGGCCGCGCGATGGAGATGGTTCTCACCGGCGATTTTATCGATGCCGCGGAGGCCCATCGTATCGGACTTGTGAACAGTGTTATCCCTCACGAAGAGTTGATGGAGACTGTTATGGTTCTTGCGAAAAAGATCGCATCCCGGCCCCCCCTTGCTGTCAAATATGCCAAAGAAGCGGTCAACCGCAGCCAGGAGGGAGATACAGCTTCGGGTTATGCACTCGAATCCTACCTTCATGCCCTTGCCTGCACGACTGAAGATAAAAAGGAAGGGGTGACTGCGTTTTTGGAGAAACGTAAGGGCTCCTTCAAAGGAAAATAACATACCTGAATTATTCATAAAAGTAGCTGACACCACCATTCAAAAAACATTCACTTTTATATCGTCAGCTCCTTTTCCCCTTCGGGCGAACCGATCTCACCACAAAGCCTTCATTGTAGCTCCTTCGAGGTAGTTTACTACATCTTCAAGGGCCACGGCCTCGCCTTTGCGGCGACCTCGACTCGTGAATAATCCTGGGAGAAAATTATCTTAACTATCATTGGTTGAGCACCGGTTGGGATTGTGCTATAAACATTAGATAAAGACGAAGGAAAAACCCAGAAAGATGATCTCTATCGAATCGAGGATGAGCTGTGAGGAGACAGAAAAATGAGCACCAATGTGTATGATGACCTAAAAGAGAGAGGTTTTATCGCCCAGGCATCCGATGATGCCGACATACGAACAATGTTAAGCGGCGATCCCATCACCTTCTACATTGGCTATGATAGTTCTGCAACCTCTCTCCATGCAGGCAGCCTCGTTCCCATCATGGCCATGATGCACCTGCAGCAGGCCGGGCACCGGCCTATTGCCATCGTTGGGGGAGGGACAACGATGGTGGGCGATCCCAGCGGCAGGACCGAGATGCGGAAGATGCTGAGCGAAGACAGTATCCGCGCCAATGGCCGCGCCATCCATGCTCAACTTGACCGCTATCTGCGTTTCGACAGGAAAAATTCGCTGGCACTGGACAATGCCGACTGGCTCCTGCCCATAAATTATGTCCAGTTTCTCCGTGAGATCGGACGGCATTTTAGCGTTAACCGGATGCTTGCGGCTGAAGCCTACAAACAGCGCCTGGAAAAAGGGCTATCCTTCATCGAGTTCAACTACCAGCTTCTCCAGGCTTACGACTATCTCTATCTCTACCAGAATTATGGATGCACGCTCCAAATGGGGGGAGACGATCAGTGGGGGAATATTCTGGCGGGTGTGGACCTTATCCGTCGAGTCGAGGGAGTAAAAGTCGAAGCTCTGACCTTTCCCCTTTTAACGACTGCCTCTGGCGCCAAGATGGGAAAGACGGCCACGGGTGCTGTTTGGTTGGACGCAGATCAACTGAGCCCCTATGACTTCTATCAATACTGGGTGAACTGTGACGACCGCGATGTGGGCCGTTTTCTCCGGCTCTTCACTTTTCTCCCGATGGATGAGATCATCCGTCTGGAATCCCTGGAGGGGAGCGACATACGGGAAGCCAAACAAGTTCTCGCGTTCGAAGCCACCCGAATTACACATGGAGAACAAAAGGCTCATGAAGCACAGTCGGCGGCCTCAGCAGCCTTCGGAATGGGGAAAGAAAAAACGGATAAGGATATGGAGGCTATGCCCACCACCATCATCCCAAGAGCCCGTCTATCTCAAGGAATCAGCCCGACGGAAATTTTTGCGGAGGTCGGCCTCACAAGCTCCAGAGGAGAAGCCCGCCGATTGATCAAACAGGGGGGGCTTTATGTGAACGATCGGAGAGTCGAGAGTTTGGATGATGTGATCGATGAGGATAGGTTAACGCCGGACGGCATCCTCCTCCGTGCGGGGAAAAAGAAATACCACCGCCTGATCGTCGAATGATCCTGTTTTTCA
>JASFEP010000033.1:0-18762 GCA_050124775.1 Candidatus Aminicenantota bacterium | reverse complement strand
CGCTGACGACAATCCTGGCCTTTCTTCCTATCGCCATGATGGGATATGCGACCGGGGATTATATCCGGAGCATGCCCCTGACAGTTATTTTCACATTAGCCGCCTCCCTCCTTGTGGCACTGACCCTCACGCCCTTTCTGAGCAGCCGTTTTCTCAAAGTTAGAGACAACCACAAGGAAATCCCTTTTCGCCGGCTTCTGAATTACCTCATCGCAAAAACCTATAGACCTACCCTTCGTCTTGCCCTCCTGCGTCCAAAAAGCACACTAGTGCTTGTATTTCTCGTTTTCCTCTTCAGCCTTTTTATGTTCCAGTTCGTAGGGATCAGTTTTTTCCCGAAAGCGGAAAAGCCCCAGCTCATCATCAACATCAACACTCCAGAGGGTTCGAATCTGGAAAAAACGGATGAAGTCGCCCGCTATGTGGAGAGCGTTTGCGAAGGCCGTCCTGAAATCAAAAACTATACCGTCAATGTGGGCCGGGGAAATCCTCAAATTCATTACAATGTGGAATCGGAAGAACTCAACGTCGCCCATGCTCAAATACTCATCGAGTTGGTCGCATTCGATTTCAAGATGGTCGAAGGCTTGGTGAGAGATCTCCGGAGCGAGTTCGCCGATTACCCGGGGGCTAAGATCGAGGTCAAAGAGCTCGAGCAAGGGCCACCGGTCGAAGCGCCGATCGCCATCAAAATTCTGGGCGAGAATATGGAGACCCTTCGGAATCTCGCACGGGATGTGGAAGGCATGTTTTTAGCGACAGCAGGAACGGTCAATGTGAATAATCCGCAAAAAACCACTGTCAGCGACCTTCACATCGAGATCAATCGGGCCAAAGCCGGGATGTCAGGCATTCCCATGGTCGAGATAGACCGTACGGTTCGGGCAAGCATTGCGGGGATGCCCATATCCACTTACAGGGACAAAGAGGGGAAAGAATACGACATCGTGGTCCGGCTGCCCTTTGAGGACAAACCCAGGCCCGAAGATTTCGACAGGATCACGGTCACGTCTCTAACGGGAGCCCAGATTCCACTCAATCAGATCGCATCCGTCACCTTCAGATCGAGCCCGAAGCAGATAGATCATTACAACTTCGACCGGACCGTCACCATCACGTCCGATGTGGAGATCGGATACTCAACCGACAGGGTCACCCGATCGATCATCGCAAAACTCGATGAATACCAATGGCCTAAGGGGTATAGCTATTATGTCGCAGGGGAGATGGAGAGCCAGCAGGAGTCTTTCGGCGGGATGGGGAAAGCCATCGTGATCGCCATGATCGCGATCTTTGCCGTTCTGGTCCTCCAGTTTCAGTCATTTTCGCAGCCTGTTATCGTTTATGTCGCGATCCCCCTTGCTGTTATCGGCTCCATCTTTGCGCTCCTCATCACGGGGAACACCTTCTCGTTCACGGCTTTCATCGGGCTGACCAGCCTGGTCGGGATCGTGGTGAACAACTCGATCATCCTGGTCGATTACACGAATAAACTCCGCGCAGATGGGAAATCCATCATCGAGGCCCTCAAAGAGGCCGGAGAAACCCGCTTTGTGCCCATAATTTTGACGACAGCTACGACCATCGGCGGACTTCTTCCTCTCACTTTACGCGGAGGCACGATGTGGGGTCCATCGGGATGGACCATTATCGGCGGCCTGATGGTATCGACTTTTCTGACCACGGTCGTCGTGCCTGTCCTCTACCTCCTGCTCACAAAAAAACACAACACCATTCCCCAAAGCGCATAAACACTCAAAAGAAAAAGTTGTCAAAGCCGGTCAAGATAATTATAATTCAAGAATATTCAGGCTATGTTCAACTCAACTGGAGGGAAACATGGAGAAAAAATCCCTTAAATCTTATTTAGGCATTATCGTCATGCTCGGTGCTGTATGGGGACTGTCTGAGGCCGCTCTGGGGATGTACCTCAAAAGATGTGCCTCTTCTGTGTCCGGCTCGATGATGACGGGAGTCGCTCTTTTTTTCATTGCCGCAAGCTGGATCTTGTCAAGACGTATGCTGGGTGTTGTACTTCTTGTAGTCATCGCTTCTCTTTTTAAAGTTATAGACGCACTTCTTCTCTCTTATCCTATCTTGCACGGCGCCATCGCCAATCCCATCTTCGCTTTTATCACAGAAGGTGCCGCTTTTCTGTTGATCGTCTATTTAATCAAAGAATCTTTCAGGCAAAAACCGGCCGGCCAAGCGCTTATGGGAGGAATGTCCGCGGTCCTCGCTGCCAACATGTTCCCTCTCGTGAGGTTTGCAACCGGCATCCCCGCGTGTGTCGTCGCGGGTACCGGCTATCCTCTCTCCCTCTACTATATCCACTTCGCCGTTCTCGTATCTGTCATAACCGTTCCCCTAGGATTCTTGATCGGGAGCAAACTGGAGGAATACGCTCTCGGTATATCCAAAACCCCTGCCATCCAAAAACTCAATTATATCCTCTCTCCCGCAGCCCTCATCCTCTGCCTCATCCTAATGGCCCTCATGCGGATTGTCTAGATCAACACGGGCTACGGAGAATCCAAATGGGAACACAACATAAAAAAGAGGGAAAGGCATATACCCGGAGAGATTTCCTCAAGGGATTTGGCGGCGGAGCTCTCGGAGCGGCGGTGGTCCCTAAAATTCTCGCTCAAGAATCCGCATCGATCGAAACGAAGAAGGGAAAGATTCCCGTTTATACAAAAAAACAGATCACCCTTACCATTAACCGAGAAAAACTCACACTCGTCGTCCAACCTCGGGAAACTCTCCTCGATGTCCTGAGGGAAAAACTCAACCTGACGGGTGCGAAAAAGATATGCAATCAAGGGGAATGTGGGGGATGCACCGTTCTCCTCGATGATGAGCCAGTTTACTCCTGTCTTTATCTGGCAATAAGGGCTGACGGAAAAAACATAAGGACGATCGAGGGATTGGCCGACAAAGAAAAACTTCATCCCGTGCAGCAGGCTTTTATAGACACGGATGCTTACCAATGCGGATTCTGTTCGCCGGGATTCATCATGTCGATTGTGGGATATCTTGAAGCACAGCGGAAGGCTCCATCCATCAAGGACTTGAATTTGGATGAGATAAAAAAGGCGCTTTCCGGAAATATCTGCCGATGTGGCAACTACGCGCACATATACAGAGCTGTCACTGAGGCCGCTCAAAATATGGGGAGGTCTTGAGATGGCAAAAAAAGACCATTGGGAAAACACGACTGACCCCCACCGTCTCTACACTGACGAGGTCAGATCCGAGGGAACAACGACTCAGGAAGCCCCATCCGCAGAGCAGAGATCCGACTTCAGGATCATCGGGAAACAGACCTCGCGTATCGACGGCCGTAAGATCGTTACGGGCAAAGCGCCTTACCTCAACGACCTCAGACTCAGAGGTCTGCTTATAGGTAAAATTTTGCGGTCTCCACATCCTCATGCCGAGATTGCATCCATCGATCTGACCAAAGCCAAAAATCTCCCTGGAGTCAAAGCTGCGATCGAACTGGACAACAAAAAGGTCCAATTCATTGGCAATCGCGTAGCTGCTGTAGCCGCCATCGATGACCAGACCGCAGAAAAAGCGCTGAAGCTGATCAAGGTGGAGTACAAACCACTCCCTTATGTCGTGTCCGTCGAAAAATCCAGAGAGGAGGGAGCGCCCCAGGTCCATGAGAAAAGACCCAATGTCGAAAAAGTGAGGGACGAAAAACGGGGAGATGTCGAAGTCGGATTCAAAGAGGCGGACGTTGTGCTGGAGCGCAATTATCGGACGCCCATCGAGATCCATCATCCTGCGGAAACCCACGGAAGCATCGCCAAATGGGAAGGCGACCGGCTGATCGTATGGGATTCCACGCAGGCTATCCACAATGTGAGAAATGGTCTCGCGCGCAGTTTGGGAATCCCCACAGGCCGCGTGACCGTTATCAAGCGGTACATGGGAGGGGGATTCGGGAGCAAACTCGGTTTAAACGCTCATACGGTAATCGCGGCCCAGCTAGCAAGAGAGACCGGACGACCGGTCAAGATCATGCTCACACGTAAAGAAAACTCCCTCTGCGTGGGAAACCGCCCCACCAGCTTGCAGACCTACAAGGGCGGTGTCAAAAAAGACGGCTCTCTCACTGCCATTTCGCTGAGAAACTACACGACCGGGGGTGTCAACAGAGGCGACAGATGCTCCGAGCCTCTCTTGGATGTGTACAAATGTCCCAACCTCCAGGTCAAAGAATACACCGTGTACACCAACATGGGAGGATCACGGGCCATGCGTGCTCCGGGTCACGTCCAGGGAACATTCGGACTGGAAGGATTTCTCGATGAGCTGTCCTATTCTATCGGGATGGATCCCCTGGAGCTCAGAAAAAAGAACTACACGACCAAAAACAGAGGAGACACCGGAGTTCCCTACTCCTCAAAAGGATTGGACAAATGTTATGATCTGGGCGCTGAAAAGATCGGCTGGCACAGACGCAACACGATCCCTGGAGAGGGGAAAGGGAAAATCCGCCGGGGATTGGGAATGGCCTCCCAAATCTGGTGGGGAGCCGGTGTTCCTGAAACTCTGGCCGATGTCAAGATCTACCGGGACGGAGGCGTAGACGTCATCTGCGGCACGCAAGATATCGGGTGCGGAACCCGGACCCATATGGCGGTCGTCGCGGCTGACACATTGGGACTGGATCCCCAGGACATCACCATCAAGCTGGGAAACTCGGACTACCCCTGGGCACCTCTTTCTGGCGGGAGCCTGACAACCCCGTCCGTGGCGCCGGCTGTTAGAGATGCTTCGCTCAAGGCTGCTGCTCATCTCAAACAAATGGCGGCCGAAAAGCTCAAAGTCTCTGCCCAGGATATTAGGCTCCAGGATAAAAAATTCTTCGAAATGGACAACCCCGAAAACGCGATCTCCTTCAAAGAGCTCGCTCGAGAGCTGAGGAGAGAGACCGTTTTTCACGGCGAACGGAAGGGTTTGCCCGAGGGATTCGCCTACAACAGCTTTGGCGCGCATTTCGTTGAGGTCGAGGTCGACACCGATACCGGCATAATCAAGGTCATCAAAGTCGTTGCCGCCCACGATTCCGGTCAGATCATCAACACAAAAACCGCAGAAAGCCAGGTGATCGGAGGAGTGACGCAGGGGGTGAGCGCCACCCTTTTTGAGCAGAGGATCGTAGATGATACAACCGGTACACTGGTCAACCCCAATTGGAGGGATTACAAAATCGCCACATCCATGGATATTCCTGAAATCACCCCGATCTTTGTGGATGTCGACGATCCGCGGATTAACATCCTCGGGACCAAAGGTTTGGGCGAACCCCCCCGAATTCCGATAGCCGCGGCCATCGGCAATGCTGTTTATAACGCTATCGGGGTTCATGTGAGAGAAATACCGATGACTCCCGACAAGGTTCTTACAGCTCTTGAACGGAAGGAGGCAAGCTGATGAGAGAATTCAAACTGGCACAACCCCAAACCCTGGAACAAATCACTTCCATGCCCCCAGATGAGAGCCACTTGCTCATGGCCGGGGGAACAGACCTTCTGGATGAGATCAAGAACGAAACTGTCAATCCGGATGTGGTCGTGGACCTGAAGACGATCCCGGGTCTTGCCTACATCAAGGGCAATAGTAATGGTGTTCATATCGGTGCCATGACCCGGATCAAGGAAGTGGCAACGGACATAACGATTCGATCCCATTATCCTGTTCTCCACCAGGCGGCGTTGTCCCTGGCGACTCCGCAGCTCCGGAATGTGGGAACAGTTGGGGGCAATCTCTGCCAGAGACCCCGCTGCTGGTATTACCGCGATCCCAACATCCAATGCCGTAAAAAAGGCGGCAGCCGCTGTTATGCGACAAGAGGCCGCAACAGGTATCATGCCATCCTGGGTGGCGGGATCTGCCACATCGTGTTTCCTTCTGACCTCGCTCCTGCGCTCATCAGTCTGAGAGCGGATGTTACCATCGCAACGGCCGACGGCGATAAAAACATACCCCTCGAAGAATTTTATACCCTCCCTCGTGAAAACGTCCGCAAAGAAAATATTCTGAAGCCGAACGAGATCCTGAAAGAGGTCGATATCCCCCCAGCTGAAAAGGGTGCAAAAAGTACATACCTCAAGCTCAAAGAAAGGGGAACCTGGGATTTCGCTGTCGTCTCGGCGGCTATCAGCGGAACGATTGCGGGGAACACGTTCTCGGATATCTCAATCGTAATGGGAGGAGTAGCTCCGATACCTTGGCGCTTGAAAAATGCAGAGCAAGCCCTATTAGGAAAATCTGTCACCGAAGATCTCGTAAAACGGATCGCAACGGACGCTTTTAAAGATGCACGGCCTCTTGCGGAGAACGCCTACAAACAAGAACTGGCTGCAACGGTCGTAACACATGCGGTTTTATCATTATTACAAAGCACAAAAAGCTGAATCAGTCTCCAGCGATATATCTATTTTCGCGGCCGCTCACCACACGGGGACAATGTGTTGCAGATCATTCAGATAGAGCTGTGAATTCATGATTCATATTCTCACAGGTCCGGTCCATTCCGGCAAAACGACTCTTTGTCGAAGATTGGCTAATGAGCTCAAATCCAAGGATATCTCCGTGGATGGATTCTTGAGCCTTGCAGTAGAAAAAAAAGATGAGTCCATTGGCTACGATCTATTTGACATCAGGAAAGAGAGTTCGACCCCATTCATCCGAAAAACCGGCAAGAAAGACTGGCAAAGAATCGGCAGTTATGTCTTCATTCCGGAAACACTGGACAAGGCCCAAAAAATTATTCTGAGCTCGAATCCGAGCGATTTACGGATCATAGATGAGATCGGCCCGTTGGAGCTGGAAGGGAGAGGAATCTGGCCAGCACTTACCAAAGCCTTGCGTCTTATCAGCCAAGATTTTCTTTGTGTGGTCCGAAACACCATTTGCGATATCTGGATAGAAAAACTCAAGGACAGGCCCATAAAAATATTCGATATGACCGAAGAAAATCTGTATCCAAAAATGCGACAACATTTTGAAGAGATCGTGATCGCCAGGAAAGGGGCTATTTCACAATGAGAAATATCTATGCCAGACTTTTAAAGGAGATCGCAATTCAACAGCCACTGGCCCTAGGGACGATCATCGAAACGTCAGGCTCGAGCCCGCAGGTGAGTGGTGCTTCTGCCATATTTTCTCTAGACGGCCTTGTGGCCGGGACTCTAGGAGGAGGGATCCTCGAGTCCCACGCTGAGACTGAGGCTATCCGGGCGATTCGGGACCAGGAATCCCGGCTTTTGCCATACAGTTTGGAGGGCGAGCTCAATCAAGAAATAGAGGCCATATGCGGAGGGGAAGTCACAATCCTATTGGATGCCCAAGCCAAGGATTTCCTGGATGTTTTTAAAGTTATGGAGGCCGCTCTGGGAGATAGACAATCCGGGGTTCTTGTCACGGGTATCGAACGCTCCTCGAAAAATCAGGTCTCTGTTCCTGCTTCGAACTCAGATCTATCCGCCACACCGATGAATGTCGCTCTCTCCCGCAAATGGATCGAAAAGTCGAACATATTCGGTCAAGAGGCCAAAGAAAAAGGATTTCCTCACCGTGAGGAGGTCAAAAACGCCTTCAGGGAGGGAACGCCGCGTTTACACAAGGTGCAGCTTGTAGAACCCGAGGATAGCAGAAGCGACGCTTTTCTTTATCTCGAGCCGCATTTCCCCAGAGCCCATCTGGTCGTCGCAGGGGCAGGCCATGTGGGAAAAGCCGTGGCTCATCAGGGGAGACTCCTCGATTTCGAGGTCACTGTCATAGACGACAGAGCCAAATACGCAAACACGGATAATGTGCCCGACGCCGACCGCGTCATCGTCGGCGATATCAAAAAAGTCCTTGGCGAATTCCCAAAAAACCCTGATACTTTTATAGTTATAGTTACACGCGGACACAGCCATGACGCCGATGCCCTCAAAGAATGTATCACATCCGACGCCGGCTACATCGGCATGATCGGAAGCGCACGAAAGATCGCACTCATGCGCCAGAAATTTTTGGATGAAGGGTGGGCGACCGTAGAAAAATTCGACAGAGTCTTTGCCCCGATCGGACTCGAGATCCAGTCCAAAACAGTCGAAGAGATCGCCGTGAGCATCGCTGCACAACTCGTACTCGTCAGAAACCAAATACAGGAGCAGAGGAGGACTAAGTTTTGATCTGGGCGATCCTGCTGGCTGCCGGTGAATCCAAAAGGATGGGTACTCCCAAACAGCTGCTACCCTACGGAGACAAAACCATCATCGAAGCCGTTATCGATCACATGACACATTCCCGCCTGGATGGAGTCTTGGTCGTATTGGGAGCCCACAGAGAAAAGATCGAAAAAATTATCGCAGGACTTCCTGTAAAGACAGTCTACAATCCTCGCTATGAAGAAGGAATGCTCTCGTCCGTTCAAACAGGATTTTCTTCCCTTCCGAAAGACGCACGAGCTGTTCTTGTTTTTCTCGGCGACCAGCCCATGGTGCCGAGTTCTGTCATCGATCGCATCATCGAAACATACCGATCAGGAGAAAAAGGAATCGTATTGCCTGTTTTTGGCGGCACGCGAGGACATCCCGTTCTTATCGACACGAAGTATAGCCAGGAAGTAGCGGCTCTCGATCCAGAGATCGGACTGAGGGAGCTCATTCACAATCATCCGGAAGACATCATGGAGGTGGATGCAGACACACCCACGATCATCGAAGACATCGATACACCCGAAGATTACAACAAACTCAAAAACTGAAATCAAAAACGGTTTTTGTGATCCATAAAATAATCAGTGATATATTTTGATCAGGAGTGAACATGCAAAAAACCTGCGTATTGATTTTTCTGATTTTTCTAGTCTACTCGATGGGATTTCCTTCAAAGCCTGACATCGACGATGAAGTTCTCGAAGTCCTCGTCAAACAGAAAGCTGCCTGGAACCAGGGGAATATCGACGGTTTCATGGAGTTTTACTGGAGGGCGGAGGAATTGACATTCCAGTCCGGGAACAATCGAGTCATCGGATGGGAGGCCCTCCTCGCTCGCTACGATAAGAATTACTCAGGTCAAAGCATGGGCGTCCTTCAATTCGAGGACATTCTGATCAACATCTTATCGGAGGATCTTGTCCTCGTTCTGGGACGATGGGAAGTGAAACAAACGAACGAGACCGCAGGAGGACTGTTCACACTCGTCCTCCAGCGCAAACCCGAGGGATGGCGCATCATCCACGACCACACATCTTCATAGCCACAAGGCTCTTTCTAGGCGAAATAAAATTACTGTGCAGGCAAGATCTATCTTTTCACCGGCCCCAGGTATTTGTCGAGCCAGGCCAGGATCTCCTTGATGGATTCATTGAGCGGAGGGATATGGTCGGTGTCGTAAAGCTTCAGTTCCTTGTCTTCATCCGGTGTTCCTAAAAGGTCATAGAGAGGTTTGCTGGATGTCTCGTAAGCGAAATTTGCATCGTATTTTCCGTTCAACATCAAAGTGGGCGTTTTCACCCGAGTTACATAATGGATCGGATGGACCTCGGGGCGGCCGGTATCCCCTAAACCTCCAGGCAATAAAACACAGGCTTTAAGACGTTCTTCCACCGCCGGGATGATGACTCCGGGCCAATAACCCCCCCAGCTCATTCCGTAATAAGCGAACTTTTGGCTGTCGATATCCGGGCGGGTCTCCAGATAGTCGATGCATCTTTTAAAATCTTTGACCACTTGAACACGATATTCCGTTTGGTTATAAGAATCGGCCCAGAGATCTGGCCGTTTAAAATTGCGTTCCATAGTTCCTTTATAGACAGGATAGAGCGCGGCCCGGCCGTTTTTCACGACAAAGGAAAGGAATACCTGGAATTCCCTCGAGCTTTCGATCTCCCGACTCGATTTTCTCCACGTTGCCTGAACCCCAGGAAAATAAATCACTGTCTGATAAGGAGGCTTTGCATTTTTTGGAAGAAAAAGAACAGCGATCATCCGTTCCCCGCCGTAGGCGGCATCGAAGGTTATTCCCTCTTGGATCCAATCATCGTGACTTTCATCTGTCCATTCCACCAGCGCGTTCAAATCCGTTTTATCGTAAGAGAACTGTTCTTTATAAACCTCGAAAATGGAATCCGGAACCGGCTTTTCTTTGTAAAAATCTTTGGTTTCCCCCAATCTTGCTGAATGGAACACGGCTTCCGGGATGTTTCCCGGATCGGGATAGAGTGCACACCTAAACCCGTTCTCAGGAGACCGGTCGAAGGCAAAGGACTGCCGCTGACTTCCGAATGCGTAGGTGGGATCGTTCCAGGCACCGCCCCTCGTCATTCTCCCTTTCGGGGTTTCATTCCAACACCACTCTCTCACATTACCAGCCATGTCATAGGCACCGTAGGAGGTTATGCCCGGCAAATTTCCCACTGGAACAGGACCGCTATCAAAAAAATTGGAGAAGGGAGCAAAAAGGGCATTCCCCCCGAATTGAAACCACTGGATCATAGGCTTACCCTCACCCCTGGCGATCCCCCAGTGAGTTCCCGTAGGCAGGCTTTTTCCTGCGAATTCCGCATATGCGGCGGCTTCGTACCAGCTGATTCCCGAAACCGGATAATTGTCCTGCCCCTCGGGATAATCGCCTGCCTGCCACGTAGAGGGACCAGGCCTATCCGTTTGATCCACGAATACAGTCATGGCTTCTTCCCATGTAAGGACTTCACCATCCTTTATGAATTCATGTTTCCAGTAGGCTTTGTTTTGATATCCTCCGTTGCCCATGAATTCCTTGTACTGTTTGTTCGTAACTTCATACCTGTCGATAAAGAAATCGTCCAATTCCCCGATCGGCGTTTTTGTCCCGGCCACCCGCACCATCCCCTCAGGAATGTTTCCCTTTTTATCCAATACCCTCGACAGATCATGTGGCGCAAATCCGCTTTTTCCTGTGGCGGCAACGTTCCAATTGGCAGATGCCGCTAAGACCGTTTCATAACCTTGCTTTTCGATTTTCCATCTAAATATGCCGATGGGTAATCTGACTTTTTCGAGAGGAGAAACCCCCAGGTATTCCCATTCGCTGACCGGGGATTCGTATTTCTTCACATAAATATCGGCACCTGGAGGTTCGGTTTCGATATTGATGTTCACGGAACATTTTGAAAAGATCTCGGCAAGTTCGGGATCATCGGGAATGTATCTCTCCGCTTCTTCAGCCAGTGTGTAGGGTTCGTAAAAATCCCTGAAGTTTCCTTCAAGGAGCCGCTCGATCTCCGGAAGAATTTCTTGCCTAGCCCAGCGAATCTTGGCCTGGCGGTTGAAGAACCAGACGGCGGCCAGAGCAATAAGAATGACCGCACATATCGCAGGGATCGCTACCCGGGGTTTGCGAATACGGCGAATAATCGTCTGGAGGTTGAACGCCCCCAATTCCTCTGCGTGCAGAACATCCCGATATTTTCTCAGGTCGTCTAACATCTCTGCCGCGGACGAATACCGGGATTCCGGCTTTTTCTTCAAGGCCCGATTGACGATCTGTTGCAGGTCGGAGGGAAGTCCGCGCTTTATGTCTTTGAGAGGCTTCGGCTCTTCATGCACGACGGAATAGAGGATCGATGCCTCCCGGTCTCCCTTGAAGGGGAGCTCCCCGGATAGCATCTCATACAGAACCACTCCCAAAGACCAGATATCCGTACGATGGTCGACCTCTCCGCCCCGGGCCTGCTCCGGAGACATATAGGCCACTGTCCCCAGAGTCGTCCCCTCTCTCGTCAAAAGGGTTGTGCCTTTGACCTTCGCCAACCCAAAATCCATGACCTTGGCCTGGCCTTTCTCCGTGATCATGATGTTGGCGGGCTTGATATCCCTGTGGACAATGCCTTTTTTATGGGCTTCCGCCAATCCTTGGGCGATCTGGAAGGCGATTTCCGAAACCTCGTCCGCTTCCAGCGGTCCCTCCCGCAATTTGTCCTTCAGGTTTTGCCCTTCCAGGTATTCCATGGCAATGAAGGATCTTCCACTCTCTTCATTGATCTCATGGATGGTGCAGATATTGGGATGGCTGAGAGAGGCTGCGGTTCGGGCCTCCAGAATGAATCGTTCTCTCGCCTCCTCATCCTGGATCAATTCCGGGGGAAGGAACTTGAGGGCCACTCGTCGCTTGAGCTTCGTGTCTTCGGCTTTGTACACGATGCCCATTCCCCCCCTGCCCACAACATCTTCGATCCTGTACTTCTCGGCAAGTTCGGTCCCAGGTGACAATTCCTCAATGGGTTTCAGGATCGTCCGGGTCTGTGAGATAAAGATTCCGTCAATCGGAAATACAGATGACCCGCACTTGCTGCAAAAGCGGGAATCATCAGGGATTGCAGCCTGACATTCTGGACATTCCATGGTTTAATCTCCCTTTTCAAACTCGATAAAACAATATCAATTTCCGCAAGCAGAGTCAATTCAATATGATACAAATCTATCTAAGCAAGTACCCGTGATGACATGATTGAACTCAGACATTGCAGATTTTCACGCTTCGAGGAAATCGATAACTACTGAACTTCCGCGAGTACGGATCTGAAAAGGTCTGGTTTGTCGGTGATGATGCCGTCAACGCCGAGTCCGATCAAGCGCTGCATTTCTTCCCTTTCATTCACCGTCCAGACATAAATTCTTTTTCCGCTCTGCCTGCCAAGCCGCATAAATTCAGCATCGACCAGCTCATAGTTGCTGCTGAGAATCTCCCAGTTGCCCCGGAAGACATCCAGGGTATATTCCTTGTCGAAGATCAATCCCGTTCTCAAATCAGGAGCAATCTCTTTAACCGTTTTTACGGTATCCATATCAAACGACGTGATCATACAATTTGTGGAGAAATTTGCGGCACGGACGATGTCGACCACTCTCTGTGCGATTCCGGGCTCGTTTTCGGATATCTTGACCTCGATATTCAGTTTCATCCGTCCTCCGACAAGCCGGATCACCTCCTCGAGGGTTGGGATCGGCTCTCCGCGGAATTCCTCTCCGAACCAGGAGCCGGCCTCCAGCTTTTTCAACTCTTCGAGGGTGAAATCCCACACAAATCCTTTGACTCCCGTCGTCCTGTGAACGGTCTTGTCGTGCATCAGAACGATCGCTCCATCCTTCGTCTGCCGGACATCCAATTCTGCATAATCGGCGCCCATCTCGATGGCTTTTTTATACGCTGCAAGCGTGTTCTCCGGAGCCGCCGCAGAAGCTCCCCGGTGAGCCATAACGATAATATTCGCAGATTTTTCCTGACTGCATGTGATAAAAATCATCAAACATAAGAGAAAAACGACGGGAATTTTTATTGCGATCATGACATCGACCTCGTTTTTATTATAGTTATTCATATCTAAAACTTAAATCAGATTATTTTTTCGATCCGGTGTTTCCGGTCGATTTTCAGGTTACCTTGCTCGATAAGCACGGGGGAAATCAGGACCTCAAAGGCTGCCCCATCATGAATGGCTGATATTTTTGCGTGAACGGAGCGAAGGCCCCCCAAGTATTTCCTCGCATCGCTCACATAGACGAGGTCACCTTCTATAGCGGACAAAAGCTCGGCCACGCCGGGAGATATGCCGATCTCTTGAATCTCTTTATCGATACGAAGTGTGACGACCGCTTTCTGTCCTTCGATTTCATTGGCAGGGGCTCCTTTGTAGGCCTCCTTCGCTCTATCCAGGGTTCCCACAACTAATCCTTCGATCGCTCTAACGGATTTTGTCTTTGTCAATAAACTCACCAGTATAGCGATCACGCCGCTGGCAACCAATCCGTAAAGAGCCCGCATGTATTTGAATCCTCCTGAGGGATCCACACCATGAGAGAACGGCGTGATGAGTGCGGGCCAGGCGATGGATAGAGCGACCATCATCGTCCCGCCGAAGAGGGTCCAGAAAGCCGCAGAGGGGGTAAACTTTTTCCAATACACACCCAAAACGATCGCAACAACCATTGGAGGCGTGATGCTCGCCGTAAAGGAGCCGTGTGCCACATATATGGATTTAAACGATGCAAAAACAGGGACGAGGGCAATCCCGAAAAATGCGGCGGCCAAAGAAATGATTCGGGCCACCCGGAGATGATGCCTATCCGATGCGTTCGGCGCCAAATAAGGCTTGTACACATCGTTCACAGCAACTGCAGACACAGCATTTATGAGGGTGTCGATCGTCGACATCAACGCGGCTGTCAGCGCCGCCATCACAAAACCGAAAAGCCCCGGTTGACAGACCCTGTTGGCGACTTGGACAAAGATCTGATTGGCATCGACGCCCGCAGGAAGCACTCCCTGGGAAACCATCGCTCTCCCTAACCATCCCGCATTGGATACGGCAAAGGCCGCAAGGGGCATGAGGACTAGCACCAGAGAAAGGAATGTCTTTTTGATCTCCTTGACACTTTTAAGGGACAAGAATCGCAGAATAAATCCCTGGTTCATCATGTAGAGGGCAAAGGTGTTGGCAATACCGTCCTGCCAGAAGATGCCCACAAAATGGAACTCCTGCGGCTCGTTGAATTTGGCGAAGGGCAGCTTATGCAAAAGTGGGAGTCCCGACCAAAATACCTCCCATCCTCCAAGCACATGAAGCCCTAAAAAAAACAAGAGGAATCCGCCGATCAATAGGATAATCCCCTGAGCAAGGTCGGTCATGATCACTGAAGTCTGTCCGCCAATAGTCACATACACGGCACAAACAACCGCGACCACGATAGCCGACAAGAAGACATCTGTACCCAGCATGGCATTGAGAGCGATCCCCATGGTATAAAGATTGATACCGATATACCCGACCATGTAAAGAAGGATGATGATTGTCGCCATCACCGCCGTCCGGTCGTCGAACCGCTTCTTGAAATAATCGGGCACTGAGCCGAGCCTGCCGAAATAGAGAATGGGGAGCCATCCCAAAAGCAAAAACCCCATTACGATCCAATCGTTGAGATAGGTCATGGAGGAGGACATCCCGTATCTGAAACCTGCGGCAGAGTATTTAACGAAACTGTAAGATCCTACGACAGAAGCGACGCAGCTGAACGTGATCAGCCACCAGGAAAAGCGCTGCCCTCCGAAGAAAAAATCTTTGGTCGTGCGGGTGAATCTGGCGAAGATGAATCCGAAGCTAAAAATGAGGATAAAATACAGGAGGATGACGAAATAATCCAGGCGAGTTCCCACAACCGAAGCCGTATCCATCTAGATCTTTCCCAATGCGTGAAAATGCCAGAGCGTCTGGAAGAGACAATACAGAACAAAACCTGCAACCATGTACAGGAGCGTCAGCCGATCCTCCCGCTTTTTCCAGGAATAATCTTTGGAGGACCATGCAAAGTACACACCTGCGGCGAATATGACCCCTCCGACAAGGAATTGGTAAATCAAAGATAGGGTGTTCATATTATCTAATTTCCGAAACCACCAATCTGATCTTCCCGCACTCCATTCATCACGGTTTTTAGAAGTTTGGATTTATTTGCTTTGCATTCTGCCCTAATATTTTACTATGATAGGTCCTGATAACAGTGAAGGTCAAACAAATAATAGAATAGGATCAAACTAGGGGAGCAAATGAGTTACCGAATCTGTATCGTGGGATCCGGCGCCATCGGTGGATTGATCGGAGTAAGACTTTCGGCGGCAGGTCAGGATGTGACGTTTATCGACAAGGACGAACAGTTGGCCGCGATAAAAACAAAGGGATTGACGCTGGTCAAACAAGATGGCGAGGAACTTTTGGTGCAGGAGGCAAAAGCTACGGGAAGCTTCGAAGAGGCCGGCGAGCAGGATGTGGTTTTTCTGTGTGTCAAGGCGCATCATATACCGGATGTAGCCGCTCACCTGCCGGCGCTTTTTGGGCCGGACACGGTTGTCGTCACTGTCCAGAACGGGATACCCTGGTGGTATTTTTATAGGCACGGGGGGGAATATGAGGGCAAACGCCTCAAATCCCTGGACCCGACAGGTGTGATCGAAGCCAATGTGGAGCCCCGCCGGATCATCGGATGCGTGGCCTATCCGGCAGCCGCGGTTGTAGAGCCAGGAGTCATTCAACACGTGGAAGGAGACCGGTTTCCTCTGGGAGAGCTGGATGGTTCAGAAAGCCCGCGCTGTCAGGATTTAGTACAGGCATTTATGGATGCGGGTCTACGGTCGCGTGTCATCGACAACATCCGGGCAGAGATCTGGCTTAAAGCTTGGGGGACTCTGACGTTCAATCCCATCAGTGCACTGACTCACGCCACGATGGTGGATATCTGTCGTTTTTCTGAGACGAGGGGGCTGGCTGCTCAGATGATGCGTGAAGCCGAAGAAATCGCCGGGAAGCTC
Source organism: Candidatus Aminicenantota bacterium (assembly GCA_050124775.1). Taxonomy (GTDB): domain Bacteria; phylum Acidobacteriota; class Aminicenantia; order Aminicenantales; family Aminicenantaceae; genus WTAW01. The sequence continues at coordinate 2,412 of JASFEP010000033.1, read as the reverse complement.
GGAATCACCTTCCGCCGCACCATCGAAAGGCGGATCGAAGGGGCTGAAAACGTCGGGGCCCACAAAACATCCATGCTACAGGATGTGGAAGCGGGGCGGTCCCTGGAGATCGAGGCACTCGTGGGTGCGGTCATCGAGCTCGGCCGTTTGACAGAAACGCCATCTCCGGCCATCGAAACGGTCTATGCGTGTGTGAAACTCCTCGATAAAACATTTTCAGAGGCGAAATCCCGAGTTTTTCTCTCGCCCAAGGATTGATATCCCGACCTATTTATTTTCCGATTCCAGGTAGACCTTAGCGTTGGGGATGACCTCCTTGATTTTTTGTTCGATCCTGTCGTTCAACGCCTCCAATTCTTCCACTGTGATATCATTCCGGTAATCGACCTCAGCTGCGACGATCACTTCATCCGGGCTGAGATGCATGGTCTTCAAGCTGATTATTCGATCCACTCCATCGCACGAATCGATGCACCCGAGGATCAACTCCCTTTTATGGGGCGTAACGGCTTCTCCGACCAGCAGCTTCTTCGTTTCCGAGGCAAGAAACAACGCGAAAATCATGAGCATCCCCCCTATGACGATCGAGGCGACGGCATCTATCGTCAAAAGCCCCGTCAGGTGAACCAATGTGATGGCTACAGTCGCGACCACAAGTCCCATGAGGGCGAGTGAATCCTCGAAAAGGACCGTCATGGTAGTGGGATCTTTGCTCATTCTTATGGCCGTAAAAAAATTCCTGTGTCCCTCAGCCTTCATCTCGGCTTTGATGCTTTTGATAGCCATTCGCAAGGCGATGGTCTCGAAAAAAATGCTTACACCGAGAACAATATAGGTGAGACCGAGGTTCGTCAAAGGCTCCGGGTGCTGAAGTTTGTGAAATCCCTCCCTCACCGAAAGACCGCCAGCGATTCCGAAAAGGATGATCGCGACCACAAAAGACCAGAAGAACTGTTCTTTACCGTGGCCGAAGGGATGGAACCTGTCTGGAGGCTTTCTGCTACTTTTGAGACCGTATAGGAGAAGCACTTGGTTAAACGTATCAGAGGTCGAGTGATAGGCCTCGGCGAGCATCGAGGCAGAGCCGCTAAAAAAGGCAGCGATAAACTTGCACACAGCGATGGCCAAATTCCCGAGCAATGCGGCGATAACCGCCTTTTTACTTCCTTCGTACATGATTTGTGGCCGACTATTTTACCAAAAAAAGACCATCAAGCTCTATATTTTAGAACATGTTATGAATGAACTATGCAGAGACTGTTCCCCGAAGGAAGCGCTTGGAAAACGGTCTCTGCATCTAAAGCATGCTGGGATCCTGATATTCAAATCCTGATATCTACTTCTTGTACGTATAAAAATGAAGCTGTGCGGCTTGAAGAGCGACTTTGAGCCATCCACGGAAGAGGATGAAGATCTGTCCGATCAAAAAAGCGATCAAGATGGGAAGAAGCGTTTGTGCGGGAATCATTTTTTGTAGGAACCAATAGGCCACGAAGATGGCCAGTCCTGTTATCAACATCAGGTAGTAAAGGATCAATGTCTTAAAAAAGTTGCGAAACACGAACCGGACGGCCTGGAATAGCGATTTGAAGACGGCCTTTGAATCATCGACTACGATCTGGATCCGGGCATAGTCGCAAATCATCCGGATCAGAAAGTAGAGAATAAGGATGATAATCGGCCGAGCCAGATAACGAATGAATATGGCCTGTTCGTTTGTACCGCCTGCAGTAAAGGATTTCAGTATCAGATCTAGAAGATAATATATTATTCCAAGAACTAACCAGAGGATGAGCGAGTAGATCGCCAGCCGGAAGAATCGACCGAAGTATTTCCCTGCACCCTGGAAAAAGGCAGGAGCGAAGCGTGTGTTTTGCCTTTCCGTTGCTGTGATAACACCACGGCTTTTCAGCACCGTGAGAATCCCTCCGTGGAGAAAGAGCGACACCAAGTAGTACAGGAATATCAGGATAAATCCCACATAAAGGATCCAATGCAATCCCTGCCCTTCGTGAATGATCAATTCGAAAAAGGTTTTAAAATCGAATCTTTCAAGAAAATTGGATGCGGCCAGTCTGTGGCCGATCGTATCGCTCAAATACCCTGAAAACAGGAAATAGACGACCGATGCAGACACAAAATTCACCAGCCATAAAACAACGAGCATCTTCGGCTCCAAAAGGGCTCTCTTGATGCCGTTTCCAAAGCTGTTCAGTACTTTCATCGTCCTCTCCTTCACTCCATAGAGATTACAGTGAGCAATTTCTGGAACTTGAGCATCATGTTCAAGGCATATTTGAGCGTTACGAGCTTGTCCGGTTTTCTTGTCATGGAATTATTCAGATGGTTGAAATCGAGGAGGATTTTGTTTTCAGGATCGAGTTGGGCCGACCTGAGCTTTACAGGTTTGGT